>JASHRE010000301.1 GCA_030037515.1 Candidatus Sulfotelmatobacter sp. | reverse complement strand
TGGCGAAAACGATGGTAGGCGACAGCTACACTCTATCTAGCGGGACTTCTGATCGTCGCCCATCAGTCGTGGTTGTCGTCTATTATTGAATGCCTAGCTATAGCTAGTGAGGGTTCACTTGGAGATTCATCTTGTCGACGGGACTTACGAACTTTTCCGTCACTATTACGCCCTTCCCTCGGCACGCGATCGGGATGGCCGGGAAGTAGCTGCCGTTCGCGGTGTTCTCTCTTCCGTGCTGGGGATGATCAAAGGCGGAGCCACCCACGTAGCTGCCGCAACCGATCATGTCATCGAATCCTTTCGCAACGAGTTGTGGGCGGGCTATAAGACTGGCGATGGGATCGAACCCGACCTCTTGGCACAATTCCCGCTGCTTGAAGAGGTTTTGGCGGCGGCTGGGGTTCTTGTTTGGCCCATGGTGGAATTCGAAGCCGATGATGCCATCGCAGCAGCGGCGCTTGCCGCCGGTAGGAATCAGGATGTCACTCGAGTGATCATCTGCACACCCGATAAAGACCTCGCGCAATGTGTATCCGGTTCCCGGATTGTTCAGTTGAATCGGCGGACGCGCGTCACGCTTGACGAAGCAGGAGTGATTCATAAGTTCGGTGTGTTGCCGGAATCTATTCCCGATTACTTGGCTTTAGTGGGCGATGCGGCAGACGGTTATCCAGGGTTGCCGGGTTGGGGTGCAAAGTCGTCGGCCACCGTCCTCGCTAAGTTCCCCCACCTTGAATCGATTCCCAAAGACTGCAGCGAATGGCGGTTGAACGTCACCAGTGCCGGTGCACTGGCGGACACTCTTTGCCGAGAATGGGATCGCGCTCTGCTTTTCAGAAGATTAGCAACGCTTCGAACAGATATAGCGCTGTTCAAAGACGTGGAAGAGCTAAGGTGGAGAGGACCAACACCGAAGTTTGACGAACTTGCGGCCAGACTGGATGCGGCTCGGACCGACAAACCGTCGGCCGGAGAGCGGCGACCGAAACGTGCAACGATGGCACCCCCCGAGGAGGGGGTCTGAGCGAGCCACGTCGCCAAATCGCGCTTCCCCCGCTGCATGAAAGCTTTCTCCCTAAGCGTCGCGTCTGTTCCACATTCGGGCTCGAGGCGATTGCTTGGTTGTCGCACTACACGCGGCCCACGTTCGGCTGCCTTGCCGTCTAATGACTGGGTTGTCGGCAACTGGATACATGACAGCTATCATGACGGTTCACAGGAGGGCATCCATCTGGCGCGAAAGATGAAGAGGTGGTAGTGGTTAATCAAACGAGCCGGTATCCTCATCCTGCATTGTCTTCGAAAACTTTCCTCCGATAGCCGGATCGATCCGCTCGGCCTGCGCCAATGCCTACCGGCTCCATTGCTCGAATTCATCAATCGAGGAAGAGCCGTCGCGCAATAACCTTTGCCTGATTGCTTCCACGTGCTTCCTTATTTCGCCAGCCTGCTGTAATCACTGGAGGTTCTCCTCCATGGGCTCGAATCCGGAAACCTGCTCCCCCTGACATCCGCGCGAAGACGCTTGCTAGCGGTCGAACCTTTCACGTTCCAGGGCAAAAAATTCAGCCCGACGCCATGGTCGAATTCACAGTGAAGCGCCCTGTTCCCACATCGATCACTGCGGTCATTGAACTGAAATCACGATTACTGCCTGTGGGGTTTGAAGGAGTCCGCCAGTCCACCATCTCCCACGGTGTCGGAATGAGCTTCACCGTTTCAGCCGGTTATCGGGATCTTTACCCCATGATTGCCGCTTCCTACCTCTCTGAATCAGCGCGGGCGCGATGTAAAGAACTCGGCGTTGGCTACATCGACTTCAACGGTACCTTAGCCCCCCGGGAGAGTGTTTTGAGCACCAAGGCTGTTTGCGACAGTCATCCCCAAGAGCCTATATTCGCCTGTAACAAGCCTGCGACTACACGGAGAAAAACCATGAGAATGGTCGTCTTAGCCATCTTCTTTGCAGCATCCGCGTTTGCCCAGAATCTACCCGCCAGTCCTACCGCCGCATGCGGCTCCCAGATTGGCAGCTTCAAGGTGAAACTGGACGAATCACAACACACGCCGTTGCCACCCGACCCGGGGAAGGCGCGCATTTACTTCATTCACGACGCCGGTACGAACTGGACCACAGGGTATCCGACGGTGAAGATCGCCGTGGACGGAACATGGGCGGGTGCAAATCACGGGAACTCGTACTTCTCGATCTCTCTCGATCCGGGAGAACATCATGTATGCGCTACGCTGCAGTCATCTTTGGTTGCGCAGCGTATGGAACTCGCGCATCTCACAGCGGCATCCGAGACGGTTTACTACTATCGGACACGGCTGATTCTGTCGCGTGGTGTGGAGTTGCTTGAACTCGACTCAATCGACAACGATCAAGGCAGGTATCTGATTGCGTCCTTCCCGTTGAGCGTTTCAAATTTCAGGAAGTAAATGTAGTGCAAATTACCCAATTGGTGGTGTAGTGATATCCGGCGACGGAGCGGGCGACCAAACGGTCGGAGGCCCGGATGTAAACGTCCTCGTTGGCTGGACGGAAGTCCGCTCAGTCCGACAGGAGGGCAAGCAAAACAACAGGTCGTAGCGAAAACGAACCGTAGTCAAGCTTCGAGTACGCACACCTCACCAGAATCGGAGTGTGAGGTACGAAGGGAATGCCGAGACTTTTATCCCCCGTTGAAGGCCAGCGTCTTCGGTGAAGCAACGGGTAAGGGCAGCCGAGAGAGTTCCCCGGGGTCTCAGACGACGACATGGTGTGAAAGAACATCGATGAAAGCTCAGAACCAGTCGTGGGTTGCCTAAGCCTTATGCGAATAGGCACAGCAAACTGCCACATCTCGCAAAAACGGCGAGACTCTTCGGCGGGCTCAAGGGAATTAGCTGTTGAGGGGAGGGGAAACGGTTGAGACGGCGCAATGGCGTATCCCGATCTGCAGCTTATTTCGAGTCTACTTACAACCTCAGCCCTGGGGTCCGCAAGGTTTTCAGTGCGTTAGAATCTGCATTATGCGGTTGTCGAGGCTCCTGTTTGTCCTGGGCGTACTGTGCGTTGCAGGATCGCTCACGCTGAATGCAGCTGTTCAGATCGCTGCTCCTCCGGCGAACCCAGAGTCGAAATCCACCGAGCTGCAATTGCACTCATACCTGCAAAAAGCTGCAGAGGCGATGCACAACGGGGATCTGGAGGCGGCGGCACGCGATCTTCGACAAGCATTAGCGATCGACCCGCAGTCGATGGCGGCGTTGAACAATCTTGGCATCGCTTTGGCGCGCCAAGGCAAACCGGAGGAAGCGATCCCTCTGTATGAGCGGGCACTGAAGGTTCGTCCCGGCGATCCAACGACGAAGCGCAATCTCGCGGTAGCCTTTTTCAAGGCCCACCAATTTCACTCGGCATGGAATCTGCTGCAAACGCTGGTCTCCACCTATCCCCAAGATTTTCAGATTCTCGATTTGTCCGGACTCAGTCTGTTCGCGCTTGATCGTTACCCGGAAGCGGCACGATATCTCGAGCTAGCGAACCAAGCCGATCCCTCGGATTTGGAGACACTCGATATTCTCGGGAAGGCTTATCTGCGGATGAAGGATTACAAGGCGCTACCCGGCGTGTTTGAGCGAGTCATGAAGATCAGCCCCGACTCCGCGGCCGCGCACGTGATGATGGGCACCGCATACGACGATCAATCGGATCGCGCGAATGCGATTAAGGAGTATCAAGCGGCGGAGGCGGCGGATCCGAATTTCATGGGCGTGCATTCGGGGCTGGGATACCTGTATTGGCGGGACGGCAAGACCGATGCAGCGGAGACGGAAATGCGCGAGGAGCTGCAGCGATTTCCGGCCGATCCGGTGGCGAACTCCATCCTGGGTCAAATTCTGTTCAACAACTCGCAGCTTGATCAGGCTGAGTCACATTTCCGCCAAGCGCTGAGGGTAAATCCGAAATATGAGGATGCGCTACTCGGACTGGGCAAGACGGAAGTTGCGCTGAATCATCCGGAAGCGGCGGTTGAGCCGCTGCGGAAAGCGGTCGCAATCAATCCGGCAAATGCCGAGGCGCACTTCGTGCTGGGAACGGCTCTGCGACAGTTGGGGCGTGCCGAAGAAGGCAAGCGAGAGCAGAAGATCTCGATCGAAATTCAGAACAAGAAAAGCGCGGCCAGTTCAGAGAAAAAATGATCGGGCGCCAACACAGAAAAAAGCGCATGCGGTCGCAAACCGCATGCGCCGAAAGTTCAATCTGAGTTTGACCCTCAGAAGTTGATTTTGCCGCCGATCTGCACGTTGCGCGGGTCATGCCATCCGTTAACCTGCCCGAACGTGGAATCGTCCACCCCGACGTCGATGCTGGAGGGGTTGCCGTGGTTGAAGGTATTGAAGGTCTCCAATCTGAGTTGCAATCCGACACGCTCGGCGATATGGATGTTCTTGAACAGCGACATATCCCAGATCTGGAAGCCAGGCCCAAGGAAGGCGCCGGGACGAGTGCTGCCGAAATGTCCAACAGCGTCGGTAAACGCCGAAGTGTTGAAGTACTCCATGATCGACCTGTTCGCCAGATGCGGGTTGCCAATCTGATCGGGGAAAATATTGATCGTGCTGGCTCCCATGCCGAGTCCTCCGGGATAGAGAGGGCAGGGCGGTGTACTGCAATATGGTGCTGTCCCACTATTCGGTATGTTCACCAGTTGCCAAGGATCGTTCGCCTGCCAAGCGTACTGAGACTGGCCGGACTGGATGGTGGTGATGCCGGACAGTTCCCATCCGCCGAGCAGATGACCAGTGAGGCCACGCTGATCCTTGTAGAACGGCAACGCGTACACGTAGTTCATGACAAACATCTGTGGAGTGTTGAATGAAGAGGGACCGTAGCTCAGGCCGAGGTTGTAGGTGTCGTAAGTCGAGACGCCCCGGTCGGCAACATTCGTGGTAAGGAATTTCGAATACGTGTAAGCGATGCCGACCATCAGGCCCTTGCTAAATCGGCGGTTTAATGTCACCTGCAGCGAGTTGTAGTTGCTGGTGTAAATAGGGGCGCGGGAAGTAATGGCACCATAACCGAGGTATGGCGCGAACACATTTTCGTAGACTTCGGGATTTGCCAAACGTGACGCCACGGTCGGCTGGTTCAGATCAATGTCACCGAGTAAGTGTGTGCCTTTCGTCCCAACGTAGGCGACTTCCACCACCGTGTTGGGCATTACTTCGTGTTGCACCGAAAGGCTATAGTTCTGGTAACTGGGAACCTTGAAGGCTGGTGTTCCAGTTGCGACCAAACTTACCGGGGTAGTTGGGTTGGCCCCGCTTGTTCCAGCCGTCAGCGGAGCATCGAACAAGTTATTGCTCGCGGTAGCCGTGTTGTTCTTGACCGCAGTTTGTACAAGCGGCGGATCGTCGAACGCGTTCTGTTCCCAGATGCCGTTCAGGGTGCGGTCATAGAAGATTCCATAACCGGCCCGCACGACCCACTTGCCATTCCCCAAAGGATCGTAGGCGAAACCAAACCGGGGCCCGAAATTGAGGCTCGAGTTCGGATTCACGATCTTGCCCCA
>JASHRE010000300.1 GCA_030037515.1 Candidatus Sulfotelmatobacter sp. | reverse complement strand
TGGCGGATTATCCGGAACGGGAAAAACCACAGTTGCACGGGAACTCGCTCGTGAACTCGGTGCAGTGTTTTTGCGCATTGACTCGATTGAGCAGGCGATCCGGGCGTCGGTGATGCTCGACAGACCGATTGACGATGCCGGTTATCGGGTTGCGTATGTCATCGCTGGGGACAACCTGCGCATCGGCAGAACTGTCGTTGCGGATTGCGTTAATCCACTCCGGATTACCCGCGATGCTTGGATCGGCGTGGCAACCCGTGCGCAAGCAAGAGCAGTCGAGGTCGAGATTATTTGTTCTGACCCCCAGCAACATCGGCAGCGAGTGGAAAACAGAGTTGCGGATATTCCCGGACTGAAGCTCCCAACTTGGGACGAGGTCGTCTCACGCGAATATGAACCGTGGCACCGCGAACATGTTGTGATCAATACCGCTCACTGTTCTGTAAGCGACAACGTGAAGGAACTTCTAAGATTGCTTCTTTGAACTCAATTCAGCCGCGTACTACTCCGAATGCAGCGACCATCGGCTGCAAGAGAGGCCCTGCGTCTCAGTCCACTGGTGCAGGCACGCAGGGCATACGCCGCCCCTGTCAAGAGCATTCGGAAATCACCTCGCCAGAATCTTGAGCGAGATCACGTCCGCGACCTGCTTCACGTATTCCCGATCTACTCGATACTCACACTCGCTCTTCGCCGAACTTGCTCCCGACCCACCATCGAACCCAGTGAACTCCAGTTCGCAAAGATTCTTCTTGTATTCTCGCCACGCCCGGTCAGCGTTATTCAATAGGTCTAATTCGTTCACCTTGCCAGCCGGTTTGATGCCCGCCGTTGCGCCGTACTCGTTTGCCACAATGCCGCGAACCGCTTCCAAGAAAGCGTTCAAATGGCGCTCGGTGAATTCCACTTCCTTCCCGATACACTCCTCGTAATCAAAAGTCGTTGATTCTTTGGCGCAAGGACTGTCGGGGTGAGAAAACACCGTGGCATATTCTCGATCCGCATCAGCCACATGGGGGTTATCCTTCGCATTTGGTACGCCGACTAACGCCAAAATAACAAAGCCACGACTGATGCACTTCGCGTTATGGGACATAGGTAGCCCCCAGAAAGCAAGAAATACTCGATGAGGATACTAGCGCGACTTGATCGACTCAAGGGCGGGTCAATCTCGTGGCTGTTTTAATCCACTGATTGCCGCAGGTGCAAAACCATTTCTCTTCTTCCCGAAGCGACCAGCCGCAGACTGGGCAGCGGATGCGCGGCGGTTCCGAAGTGCCGGGCTTCTCTTCGCGCTCTGGAACAATGACTGGAGTGTCCGCGATGGGAGTCATGCCCAGCTATTACGATCTACGCTGCGCCGAGTGATGTACTTCACGGGAGCATCAGTGCGAGACCAGCCGAACCGCGCAACCAGTGCGAAGCGTGTGTTGAATCTTCGCTATGGATTTCACAGCCTTGCCATTAGTGTTTCTCTTTCAACCACAATCTTCCTCTCCTAGAAAGTATGTCACTGCTTTGCTCAACACCTTCCATTCGCCCTCGTCTTTTGTAAGAGAAACGAAAGCGCCAACCCCACCGTACCTGCACCACGAAGTCTCGACGTAAACTAAAGCACGAGTATGGTCGGAATTCAGGCCGGGCAGGGACATCAACGTAAGACCGGGGATGTCCGGATTATCCTTGTGGAATGCCGTCCACCCGCCGATCCTCCCGAATAATTTTCCGGCTGCAACATCAGTTAGCAAAGTGGTCTGAAAGGGCGTCCTAATTCTGTACTCATCGATGGTCGCACGGCTTTTGTTGCGATTTTCGAAATCGTCTGTAACTTCTATGGGAACATCTTTGAGCGACTTCTGAGCCTTGCGCCCAAAAGGGTCATAGCGAACAATCCCTTGCGGAAAGGCAAGTGCAGTGTGGTCAAGTAGAAGAACCTTGTCCGGGTGTTGCTTTCCAAAGCTGTCACTCAGGGCGGCTGAGAAAATAATGTAATCCTCATCTGCGCAGACCTCGGCGTCATCCAGCGTCATCTTCAGCAGGAGCTTTTCCTTGGGAGGGTTTTGTGCGAGGGCGTTTGCGATCATGATTACGAGGAGCCAGCCCGGAATCCTCCAGAGGTAATTCATGACAACCTCCTCAAAACACCGATGTGAAGTCGGACGTTCGGGCGCTCTGAGCCACAATGCTTCCCTTACTAAATGAAAAGCCGATTTCGAACCTCGACAAGCTCGACGGGTGCGGCGCATTCTTCGTCGTCGTTAGCCACGCGGTTGATCGGTTGATCCGCATGCTCACAGGATAGCACCGCATCATCCGAGCGTCGTAAGGCTTCAGAAGTTCCGAGACGACCTGCACATTGGTTATACCCGGATCGAGCCACAAGTGATGGCTGTCGCGGTCGAGAATCACTACGCGGGCAGGATGTCAGCCTCGCGCAGGGCGTGTTCAGCCTCTACCGGACCTTGTACACGGAACGCCGTCATGCCGACCTCCCTTGCGGCTGCGACGTTCACTTGGTTGTCATCCAAAAAAAGCACAGCGTGACCCTCGCAACCTAGCGTCGCCAGAACATGCTGGAATGCTTCCTCATCCGGCTTGATCTTGCCAGTCAGGTGTGAAGCAAAATGGTGATCAAAGGCTCTTATCAGGTCGCGTTGCTCCATGAAGCTCGCCCACTGCAATGTATTGGTATTGCATAGAGTAGCGCGAACGTAGTTGGCGGGAACGCGTCGTACCAACTCGACCGCGCCGGGCAATATCCGTTGACCCACGGTGTAAAGCCGAGTCAAGAATTCTTCGCTGCCAATCGGCAAACTCATTTGAGTGATCATCTGCTCAGCAAAAGCTGTGGCTTCCATCTGTCCAGTTTCAAATAGTCTCACCAAGGGCGATGCAAGCCAGAACGAGCGGACATGCTCAGCGGTGACGCGATGGTCGAGCCACGACAGTAACACCGGCAGACCAGTGAGTTCGATCAGCACCCCTCCAACATCAAATAGGACTACACGAATCTCCTTTTGCTTAGACCTCATTTGCCATGTCACAGCTCGTGCTCCGCGAATGATATCTAGTCTCGCGCACGCGTGCCACGTAAAGGGGTCGCACGCGCAATGCCTAATTCCCCGCTCAGACTCTCAGGAGGGCGCACGGACATGTGGAGAGCTTGGATTGGTTTTAACTTCAGCCACAGTCTTGGTCTACTGATGCTTGCGGCGCTGGCGGTCTGGGCTGGGTCGCGAGCCAACGCGCTCCCCGTGGGCATCATGAATGTTGTGTTTTTCTTTGCCAAGGCTACGGCTCACGCTGAGCAACAGTTGATCATGCGCATCGCATTGATTGATGGGCCGCTACGGGACATCCAGTTGCTAGGCTTCGCGGCTCTTATCATCGCAGGCGTGAGCCAACGGTTTGTCCCGCAGGTTTACGGTCTCGAAAGGCGTGGACAGGACCGCCAGAACCCGATTTTATGGCTGATCAATGGCAGTCTGATCCTCAACATAGTCAGCTATGTGTTGCTGCTTACGTCGCGACAGCTTTACTTTGCCCTCGGCCTCGAACTCGCCTATTTGCTGATGCCAGGTTGGGCCATTTTGTTGGCACGACAGATTGGGGTATTTAGGAAGCCATCGCAGCCTGACCGCACCTTCAAATTCGTCCGAGCTGCCTACATATGGCTGGTGGTTTCCTGTGTGATGGTGCCCTTTTTCCCACTGTATGGCGTACTCACTCACCAAGTCTTCGGCCACACTTACATGGGTTCCCACCGTCACGCATTCACGGTGGGTTTCATCAGTCTGATGATCATGGGCGTATCATCTCGTGTTGTTCCCATCCTGGCCGGGGTAGATTCCAAGCGAATGAATTCGCTTTGGATACCTTTCATCCTCATCAATCTTGGGTGCTCGGGACGTGTTCTTTTGCAAGTACTCACTGACTTTGCGCCCGCTGTCGCTTATCCGTTAGTAGGACTGACCGGCTTCGTGGAGTTTACGGCGTTGCTCTGGTGGGGAGTGGAGCTATGGCGAACTATGAACCTCGCGAAAACCAGTCGCACCAAGATGCTGAGTGCGGCGTTCCCGCTCGCCGCGCGATGCGCCGGCTGCACTGTTGACCCCGTGCCTCGGTCGGGGATGCTTCGATAGAATAGGCGCCGTGGCGGAAACTAAGGTTGACCATGCGCTGACGCTGGCGAGAGTCCAGATCTTCTCTGGGATGACAGAATCTGAACTGGCTTTCCTGTCCCAGCGGGCAGTTCCTCGTCGTTTTACTGCGGGCGATACAGTGTTCAGCGAAGGAGAGCCTTGTGCGGGATTGTACGTGGTCGAGTCAGGACACATTCGCATTTTCAAGAGGTCTGCAAGTGGCCGCGAACAAGTGCTGAGCGTTGAAGGGCCAGGCAGCTCCGTCGCCGAATTGCCGGTCTTCGATGGAGGCAGCTACCCAGCGTCTGTCAACGCTATTGATAGCGCCACGCTTCTGTTTGTCAGCAAACAAGACTTTCAGGCCCTATGCCTCGCACATCCTCAAGTTGCGCTTAAGGTCCTGCGTGTGGTCGGCGCCAGACTGCGGAGACTGGTAGGAATTATCGAGGAACTCTCGTTTACAACCGTTCGCCACCGCCTGGCTTCGTTGCTTCTGCGCCTCGCGCGAAACGGCAAGCGCACGACTGAAGGAGTCGAGATCACTTTGCCGGCTACCAACCAGGAGCTGGCATCGCAGATCGGAACGGTCCGCGAACTGGTTTCCAGAAATCTCTCCCGGTTCCAATCGGAAGGCCTGGTAAAGATCGACGGACGAAGCGTTATCATTCACGATCCGAAGGCTTTGGAAGCCGAACTGCGATCAGCCGAGTAACGCTTCGAGTCCGCTCCCGCCAAAACTCTGAGAGTTCACGCGGCCGTGACAAAAGTCATCGGCAAGCCGCTGGTCTCCCACTAAATTTAAAACATCAAGACTGCAGGAAGTAGGGGTGCAGCGGAGGATGCGATGAACGTGACTGCCGAGAAAACTGTGCGGGATTTAGCCGTGGAGAATGCGGCTGCAACCAAAATTTTTGAGAAGCTGGGCATCGACTATTGTTGCGGCGGCAATCAGTCTTTAGATGAAGCCTGCCGTGCGGCCAATCTACCCCTACATCAAGTATTGGATTCGCTCGAAATTGCGAAACAGACGACACGGTTGGAACAGAAGCCCAACGACTGGCAAAGAGAACCGCTCGCCGATCTGATCGCCCACATCAACGGTACTCATCACAAGTACACGCGGGAGGAGATCGCCCGCCTCGGTCCTTTATTTGTCAAAGTCTGTTCGGTCCACGGCCAGAACCATCCGGAACTGGCAGAGATCCGTGCCATCTTTGCTGGTCTGGCGCAGGAACTGGCTATGCACATGATGAAGGAAGAGATGGTGCTGTTTCCCTACATCTTACGGATGGAGGAGTCTGTCATTCAGAAAGAGCCGATCCTGCCGCCACCGTTCGGCAGCGTACAAAACCCGGTTTCGATGATGGAGCACGAGCACGACTCCGCCGGTGCTGCATTACGTGCGATGCGCCAGGCCAGTAGTGGTTACTCTGCTCCGCCCGACGCGTGTATCAGCTACCGAACACTTTACAAAGCCTTAGCGGAATTCGAGGCCGATCTGCATCAACACATCCATCTTGAAAACAACATCCTGTTCCCCCGAGCAATCGCTATGGAACAGGCGAACTGAACGGAGCTCCAGAGCATGTCTGCGTTGCCAACCCGGGTCGAGACACAGGCCGGTCGTGCTCTCACGCCGATGGAGATTTTCGATATCGCTGCGAGTCGCGAGACAAGTCTGTCACGCCTGTTGGTGCTCTATATCAGCACCGGGCTGGTCTTCATGCTCCTCCCTGGAACGTTCCTGGGGGTGTGGAACCTGCTGGCGATCAGCAGCCATCGTGCCGCTGACTCAGTCTCTCCCGCATGGATTCAAGCGCACGGCCACGCGCAGATCTTCGGCTGGATCGGAACATTCATTTTAGGCATTGGCTTTTACTCCATTCCGAAGCTGCGTCGCCTCAATGCCTTTGCATTATCAGCCGTCTGGTCATCCTGGGCGTTGTGGACCTCGGGTGTAGCCCTACGTTGGCTCACGACGGTTTGCGCGTGGCACTGGCGAGTGCTGCTGCCGCTCTCCGCAGTGTTCGAGATAGCTGCTTTTTCCATCTTCCTCCGTTGCGTCTCAGGCCATCGCCCGCAGGAGACTGGCAAAGGTCGGCTGGAGGAATGGGTGTTCGTCGTCATTGCGGGTTCGGCGGGCTTCCTAACTACTCTCCTCCTTAACCTCGGAGTTTCGGGATTTCTTTCCCTATATGGCGCCTCGCCCGATCTTCCAAC
>JASHRE010000299.1 GCA_030037515.1 Candidatus Sulfotelmatobacter sp. | reverse complement strand
TATGAACAGCTCTCGACCGTAGCCGAGGAAGTGGAGAATCCGCAGCAGACCTATCCGCGGGCGCTGGCAATCGTTGTGCCGCTGTCGGTGGTGGCATATTTTTTGCCGGCGCTGGCGGGGCTGGGCTCGGCCGGACACTGGGCCGAGTGGCATGCAGGATTTTTTTCCGACGCGGCGAAGATTATCGGCGGACCTTGGCTCGGCACGTGGATGACTCTGGCCGCGATGCTGGGAAGCGTGGCGCTGTTGAATAGCACGGTCCTGACGACCACGCGGATGCCTTTCGCCATGGCGGAAGATAAATATCTGCCGCACGTGCTAAAGCGAAAACATGAGCGGTACGGCACGCCCTGGTTGGCGATTGTGGTTTCGGCGGCCATTTACGCGCTGCTCGCTTGGCAGAGCCTGGCACAACTGATTTCCGTTTACATCTGGCTGCGGTCGGCGACGACCGTGCTGACCGTGCTCTCGGGATGGAAGTTGCGGAAGAGCCGTCCGGATATGAAGAGAAGCTTTACCGTCCCCGGCGGGCGCGCAGGATTATTTTATGTAGTCGTCGCAC
Source organism: Candidatus Sulfotelmatobacter sp. (assembly GCA_030037515.1). Lineage (GTDB taxonomy): Bacteria > Acidobacteriota > Terriglobia > Terriglobales > Acidobacteriaceae > Sulfotelmatobacter. The sequence continues at coordinate 4,579 of JASHRE010000299.1, read as the reverse complement.
CCCTCATCATGGCAATGGTGGCGCTGCTCGGTAGCGACCGCTTCGGACTGATTGGCGGCGCGATCGCCATGATTCTCGGACCAGTCGTATATCTGATTTTGAAAAGCCGCCACGGCCTGGAAAATTCAGGCGGTGGCATAAGGTCGCTCAAATTCCCGTAACTTCGCGGGTTTCCTCTTCCAACAACCAGCGCCTCAGCTGCAGGATGTCATTCGCTCGCACGATGCCAATGGGTTTAGGGCTAGCGTGGGACTCGACAACAATTACGTTCTCGACCTCCTTCAGCAGCATATCCCGGTTCACCCGATCAACCAAATCACCCGGATAGGCACGGACATAATCCTGTCTAGCCAGTTCGCGCATCGTGAAATGGTGGTCTTGCGTATCAGACTTCAGCAGGTCATGAGGTTGGATGATCCCTACGAGGGCCCCCTGTTTGTCTACGACCGGCAACAGTTCCGCATTCTCCGGCGGAAATTTCTGCAGAATCGTCCGTAGTTCGGCATCAGCCTGAACCACGGAGAACTGCTTGCGCATCACATCATCAATCCGGGCGCGCATCAGCACGGGAACGGAGTAATCCTGGAGCACAATCAGACCTCGCTTTATCAGTTTTCCAGTCATGATGGAGTCTGGGCTGAACAGTCGCACGAAACCATCAGAAATCATGACGCACACAATCAGAGGAAGCAGCGAGTTCGGATTATGGCTAAGTTCAAAGAGGAATACGATGCTGGTGAACGGGGCGCGGGCGATACCTGCAAATACTGCCGCCATGGCCACTAAGGCGTAGAAGGCGGGATTGCTAACCAAGTTTGGAAGAAAGTGCTGGCAGGCCATAGCGTAAACCGCGCCGATTCCGCCTCCCACGATCAGAGAAGGAGCAAAAACGCCTCCGGTCGTTCCCGAGCCAAGTGAGATCACAAGGGCCCAAAACTTGGCCACCGAGATACCCAGCAGACCGGGCGCTCGTAGGCGATTGTTCAGCATGTCTCTTATGGTGTCGTAACCTGTACCGAAAACCTGGGGGACAAAGTATCCAATCACTCCTAATATGGCGGCGCCGATGACAGGCGACCATATCAGCGCGGGCTTGAGGGGGAAATGATCGAAAGAGTCTTCGAGCCAGAAAAGTGATCGAATCATTGCGATGGCGACGAGACCCATCAGGATGCCCATCCCCGCAAATAGCCACAACTCATTCATGCCGGTGATCTTGTAAGGGGCGGTGGGGAATAGCGCTGACCATCCCGCAAAGTGGATGCGAACGCCTGTGGCAACTGCGGCGGCCAGAGAGACAGGAATAAAAGAACGAGCCCGAAACTCAAAGAGCAGCAGTTCCACCGCGACCAGGATTCCCGCCAAGGGTGCCGTAAATGTGGCTGCCATTCCGGCCGCTGCTCCGGCGGCGAGCAACACCCGCCGGTAGTATGGGGTCAGGCCGATTGCTTGGCCGAACAGTGATCCGAATGCCGCTCCCGTCTGAATGATCGGTCCTTCAGCACCGAACGGCCCTCCCGTCCCAATGGCAAGAGCGGTGGCCAGCGGTTTCAGAAAAGCTACGCGAAGCCGCATTCTGCTGTGGCTAAACAGAACCGCCTCCATAGCTTCGGGGATACCGTGGCCCTTAAGAGTCGGCTCCCAGTAGTAGACCATCACGCCTACAAGAAGGCCCCCGATGATTGGGATCGGAATCACCCATAAACCGAGATGGTTATGGGCGGGGCTGGTGACGGCAAATGAAAGCTTCCCGTAGAAGAACAGATTTGTGAAGAAATAAATGAGTTCGAGGAGGCCTTCCGCCACGAGACCGCCAATCAGACCAACCAGCAGCGCATAACCTGAGATCCTGACCACCTCGGGCTCCAGGGCTATCCCAAAATTGCGCTTTTTCGGCGGTACTGGCGTCGGGCTGGTTTCAATTTGCGGACGTGGAGAATCAGCCATAACGGCCCCCCTCGATCGATACATCACCACCCGGGCCGACGCGCCGGGCCATAGAGGACCACCCTCAGCCTGTGCAACCACGGTCAATGCATCTCATCGTCTAGCTCCAATGCCTCTTCGCCGCGAGTCTTCAACGCTTCCAACACATCCGTCTTTGTCACAATGCCTTCCAGTTTTCCGCCGTCCGAAGTCACCAATAGCATCGGCTGTGCACTCTCGCGCAGCAGCAAACGAAGAGCTTCCATGGCGTCGCAATGGGAAGGAACACTCATCACTCTACGTTCTGCAATGTCCAGCACTGACGTTGTTTCCCATTTGTCCACCGGAATCCTGCTCAGGGACCATGCAGGAATTGTTCCGACAATCTGCTGACCCTGCAAAACGGGAAATGTGGTATGGCGGTAATGATGCGAGATAACATTCGACAATTCCCGCAAGTTCAGGGATGCCTGCACCGAGACTATTTGTTGTTGCATGATCGCGCCGACCTCGATGTGCCGAAGGTCGAATACTCGGACACCTTCATGCAAACGCTGTTCAGCTGACACCGAAGCATCGCCAGAAACCCCGTATGCCACGGCGGATCCGATCAACGCCGGTATGATAAACGCGTGCCCTCCAGTGGCCTCTGTCACAAAAACGACGGCAGCCAGAGGCGTCTTGTAGCCGGCAGCAATGAACGACGCCATACCGACTGCGGCATAGAGTTCAAGGGAAGAACTGTGCCGAAACAACTCGCTGAAGGCTGTTCCAAAAGCTCCCCCGGTAAGGAACAGCGGCACGAACATGGCGCTGACTCCCCCTGAAGCGAGCGAAAAAAGGGTTGCAATCAACTTCAAAAAGCCGAAGGCAATAAGCTCGAGAGGCCCGTGTCGCGTGTTCAAAATCATGCTCACCGCTTCGTAGTTTGGCCCTAGCGGCACGAGCGAGTCCTTGAAGACGTTTACGAAAATGAGCCCGCAAAAGCCAGTCAGTACGCCGCCCACCGTGAGCTTCACCCAGTGTGGCAACTCCCAATTGACGACAAATTCGCGCGCTCGACGGAAGGTAATTGCGAAGGTCATCGCGATGAGTCCGATGATCCCTCCGAGCAACGCGCTCCAGACCAGATCTCGGCCCGAAAACGAAGTGGCGCCGTCAAAGTCGAAGATGGGCTGGGCTCCAAGAAAAAAAGCAAGGGTGACGTAGGAAACGACTGATGCGATGAGAGAAGGGAGCAGCGCTTCGTGTGCCAGGTCGTCCTTGTAAGGCATTTCAAGGGCGAAAACTAAGCCCGTCAAGGGGGCGCGAAACACGGCGGCCATCCCCGCAGCGGCACCGCTGATGAGCATGATGCGTCGGTCGCGGGCTTGCAGATTGAAGCGCCGGATCTTGGTCCACAGCCAAGAACCAATTGCGCCTCCGCCGTAGATGCTGGGGCCTTCGAGGGCGGCACTGCCACCAAACCCTACCGTGGTGATCGCCGCCACAAGTTTCGCAATGAATGGTCGCGTGTCGACGTCGCCCAGATGATTGTGGTAGGAGCGGACAATTTCCTCGGTCGAATGTTCGTTGGGATCGGGCGTCAGAAACTGCATGATGAGCCCTGTGGCGAGAAACCCCAGCCCCACCCCCACCACCATCGCCCAGTGATGACGAAGGTAGTAGTGGAACATGAGAGGCCACAGTTTGTTCAGAATAATCACGGCAATCGCCGTCACCGCTAATCCGCTTGTGATCCCTATCAGTGGAGCGATTACCAACCACTTGTGGAGGCTGCGCGAATAAGTGGCACCAAGATCCTCGTGGACCAACGGCAAGTACTTGCGCAACAGCGGATACTTCGAAGCCCATCTCGTTCTCTTCGGCATTTTTAGCTTTTGTCCTCCCTCCTGACGCCGATTTGCCCTGGGGCGCCCTTCTCGCCCGGTCAACCACGCGTTCACGGACTAGGCGTTGTCCGTTTCGAGTGTGGCTCGCTGACTTCCCGATCCTTTGACGGCGGAACAACAGGCCAGGGTCAGCGGGTTCCTACATGCAACGATTCGTGCTGACTGTTCCTCGTTTCGAGCACATGTCGGCGAGTGGCAAGAAAACTGATCATGTCGGCCTTCGTCGTAAACTCGCTGTTCTCGGCGTGCTCACGCCTCCATGTGACGAAAGCGCGCAGCTGTTAGCCCAGATCCCCAGAAATCTTGCTTGTTTTTCCTGGAGCTAGCCCGCATCCTTCTCCGGGATGTCGTATTGGCGAAACCTGGAACGAATTCGGCAAAGTTCTTGTGGGAGATTGACTTATGAGCCTCCACACTCGCGTCCCGGACTAAAGGCAGTGTACAAGCCCAACCTGCTCCTCTCCCCCATCGCGATGTCCGAGAGTCGCTACCAGCATCCGGGATTCAGATCGTCGATATAACCGACTTCGCCCGAGGTTTGGCCTTGGGCGGGCGAGGTGCTTCCTCTGCGCTTCCGTCTTTTCCTCCTCGCATGACCCGGCGCAGCGCCGAGACTAGTGTAGGCGCCGCGCTCTGCAATTCTTCGTGATGATGCAAGGCGAGTTCAGACAAAACACGCTCCCCCTTGGGCGTGAGCGCCAGCAGGACTTCACGACGATCATCGAGGGCGCGCTCGCGGCGGACGTATCCTCCGCGCTCGA
>JASHRE010000032.1 GCA_030037515.1 Candidatus Sulfotelmatobacter sp. | reverse complement strand
GTCGTCGACAAGTTCTGATTGCAGATCGCCGACCAGCCGGACCTTTACTTTCGTATCGACGACACAAGCGCTGCGCCCGCAGAAATCGACGGCGGCCATCCCCATCGTTTCGTCCATCGGCATCAGGAAATATCCGGCGCGCAGAATGCCGCGCTTCTTGCCGAGAGCTTTCTCGAATGCCTGTCCGAGCACGATGCCGACGTCTTCCACGGTGTGATGCTGATCAACATCGAGATCGCCGGCGGCGCGGAGCTTCATATCGAAACCGCCGTGATGAGCGAAAAGCTCGAGCATGTGATCGAAGAAGCGGATGCCGGTTGAGACCTGATGACGCCCGCGGCCTTCGATGGCCAGCGAAAGCCGAATCTGCGTTTCCTTGCTCACCCGATCGACGCTCGTCTTTCTCATGGTCTCGCCGCTCCTTGCGCCAGAGGTAAATGTTGCAAGACTTCTCCTAGAGCTAGCAGCAACCGGTCCGTCTGCTCGCGCGAACCAAGCGTAATGCGGACGCAACCGAGACATCCGGGATCGCTGGAGCGATCGCGGACGAGGATGCCGCGCTTGCGCATTTCTTCGACAAAAGCTGACGAGTCCTGATCCGTCGATCCGATTCGTGCCAGAATGAAATTTGCCTGGCTCGGCCAGAATGGAATTCCGCACTCAGCAAGCACTTGCTCGAGCCTGGTTCTTCCCTCGAGTACCTCGTTCACATACTCCCGTACGTATTCGGCATCGGCCAGCGCTTCGGGAACGCATGCCAGCGCAGCCGCGTTGACGTTGTAAGGAGAACAAACGCGGCGGATCAAACGCATTTGGTCGTTATGGCCGGCGAGTGCACCGACACGCAATCCCGCCAAACCGTATGCCTTTGAGAAGGTACGGGCGACGAAAAGATTCCCCGATTTGTGGCATTGATCGAGCAAAGTTTCTTTATGGAATTCGAAGTACGCTTCGTCGATCAGCACGGCCGCATCTGAAGCCGACTTGGCGATCTGCAGCAAGTCCTCACGGCGAGCCACCGTTCCGCTCGGATTGTTCGGATTCGCGATGGCGATCAATCGAATGCGTGGAGAAACGTGATTGAGCACGGCGCTGACAGGAAAGTCGAAATTCTCGGCGGCAGCCACGCTTATGACATTCGCTCCGGCCGCGCTCAAGTAGATGCGATACATCGAATAGGTGGGCACGACGATCAGCGCTTCATCACCGGGATCGAGGTACGTTTGACAGAGAAGATGAATGGCTTCGTCTACACCATTGGTGAGCAATAGCTGCGCGCAATCGATTTCAAGGAATTCGGCGACGCGAGCTTCAATGGCTTCCCGCTCGGGATAACGGGTGAGATCGTCGGCAGTGAGTTTCTGAAGTTGGGCCAGCACGCGAGGAGAACATCCGACGGTGTTTTCGTTAAAGTCGAGACGCAGGCCGTCGCGGTCGGCGAGGGGAGGATGGTACCGCGGAACGCTTTTTACAACCGCGCGTGGACTAAGCACGAGCGCACCTCACCCGGACCGATTCCGCATGGGCCAAGAGTCCCTCGGTTTGAGCAAGGCATTCGATCGCAGGGGCGATACGGCGGAGGCCGGAAGACGAGAGATCCTGGACGGTGGTGATTTTGACAAAGTCGAGTACGCTCAGCCCCCCGCGAAATCTGGCTTGTCCAGCCGTCGGCAGAACATGGTTTGGACCCGAGGCGTAATCGCCTGCGGATTGCGGGGAGTAGTTGCCGACGAAAACCGAACCGGCGTTCTGAATGTAGGGAAGCTCTTCTTTGGCGACGGTGATGTGTTCCGGGGCGATGAGGTTTGCCCATTGCCGTGCCTGCGCTCGAGATGCCGCAATAAGAATCGCGCCATAGCCCGCAAGCGAACGCCGAGCCGTCGGATTTGATTGCGAAAGTCTGGTTGCGCTCTCTACGACAGCCTGCGCCAGCTTGCGTGATGTTGTGATGAAAACGGCGATAGCGGCATCATCGTGCTCCGCTTGTGCGACAAGATCGGAGGCGATGTAGTCCGGGTTGCCGGCATCGCTCAGAACAACGGCTTCCGTTGGGCCTGCCAGAAAATCGATGGCACAATCGAAAGCGACCAGCTTTTTTGCCGCTGTGACGTAGGCATTTCCAGGACCAACGATCTTGTCGACGCGGGAAACGGTCTCTGTTCCGTAGGCGAGAGTTGCAATTGCCTGTGCGCCTCCGACTCGATAAAACTCGGCGACGCCGAGCAATCGGGCTGCACCCAGCACCTCCGGTGATGGTTGCGGCGAGACGACTACGATTCTGTTTACTCTGGCGACCTGAGCGGGAATGACAGTCATCAGCAACGTGGAGACCAGAGGATATCGTCCCCCGGGAACGTAGCATCCAACCGATTCCAGTGGGCGAACCAACTGACCGAGGAAAATCCCGTTTCGAGTCCGCCGCCATGGCTTGGGCTTTTGCCATTCGCAGAATTGACGAATGTTCCTAGCGGCCTGGCGGAGCGATCTCTTCAACTCCGGCTGCAAAGAGGTTAAAGCCTGGCGTAGTTCGGGAACGGAAATTCGCAACGATTGTCGTTTCGCTAGGCCGTCCCATCGTTCGGCGTATTTGCGCAAGCTCGCGTCTCCACGCAGGCGCACGTCATTGACGATTTGGCGCACGCGTGGCTCCAGCGCATCCAACCGCGACCCACGCGAGGCGAGGCGCTCGACAGCCAGTTTTGCGGCGCGGCCAGAGAGTACGCGCATCACAGGACGACCTTGTTCAGCGGATATTCGACGATGCCCTGCGCCTTTGCTTCTTTCAGCCGCGGGATGACTTCCCAAGCGGCGGTTTCATCGATAACAGTGTTCACCGCCAGCCAGTCTGTGTCGCTGAGATGAGAAATTGTCGGCTTCTGTAGAGCGGGTAAAACGGCGAGGACGCCATTGAGATTTTCTTTGCGGACGTTCAACATCAATCCCACTCGCTCCTGGGCTTCCATCGCTCCGCGCAACATGAGCGCAAGGTTGTCGATCTTCCGCTTTTTTTCTCGGTTGGCGTAAGAACATTTGTTCGCGATGAGCTGCGTGTTCGATTCCAGCACGGTTTCGAGAACGCGCAGACGATTCGCCTTCAGTGAACTGCCGGTTTCGGTGACCTCGACGATCGCATCGGCGAGCATCGGTGGCTTAACCTCGGTCGCTCCCCAGGAAAATTCGACGCGAACGTCGATTTTCTTTTGGGCGAAATAACTGCCGGTGACATGAACCAGTTCTGTGGCGATAATGCGCCCGGAAAGATCTTCGGCGCGCTGGAATGAAGAGCTCTCCGGTACGGCCAGCACCCAGCGCACTTTGCCGCGGCTGCGCTTGGCGTAGGTCAGATCAGCGACGGTTGTGACTTCGAGGCCACTTTCGATCACCCAATCGAGTCCGGTCAGGCCAGCATCGATCGCGCCATGCTCGACATAACGAGCCATTTCCTGGGCGCGGATGAGCATGCAGTCGATTTCCGTATCCGCGGTAGTGGCGTGATACGAGCGGCCGTTGGTGTAGGCCGGAAGACCGGCGCGAGCGAATAATTCCAGGGTAGCTTCCTGCAGGCTGCCCTTGGGGATTCCGATCAGCAGCTTCATCGCGCCTCCTGTTTCCCCGCCGAAACTAAAATGCCAAAGGCAATCGGCTCGGTGAAACACGATCGCGTTCCGCGATGGCACACTACTCCAGCGCCCTCCACCTGCACG
>JASHRE010000298.1 GCA_030037515.1 Candidatus Sulfotelmatobacter sp. | reverse complement strand
ACACCGGGCTGATCGGCACGCAAGTAGATCGCTTTCGGCGCATCACCGGCAAGCTTGAACGGAATCTGCTTCAGGTTGAGGATAATGTCGGTCGCGTCCTCGACCACGCCGGGGATCGACTGGAATTCGTGCAGTACGCCTTCCACTTTCACCGCGGTAACGGCGGCGCCTTCAATCGAGCTCAAGAGCACCCGGCGCAGAGCGTTGCCGATGGTGGTACCGAACCCGCGTTCAAAGGGTTGCGCCCAGAAAATGCCGTACTTATCGGTGAGGGTGGACTGATCAACAGCGAGACGTTTCGGTTTTTGAAAACCTTTCCAAAGCATTGTGTTTCTCTCCTTCGACCATGTGGCTCGACCGAGGCATCCCGGAGAAGCCCGCTCCGGTCAAGCGTCTCAGAGGGCTGATCTGGTACGAAATAGGCTTCGTACAAACTTGAGTCCGGACGCAAGCGGGAAGCCTCGCCCCGCCCGCAATGACACGGCACTATTTGCTATACAACTCGACAATCAACTGCTCGTTCACAGGCAGCTGAATATCTTCGCGCTTAGGCAAATTCAGGACCCGTCCTTTGTAATTGTCGCGATCGACTTCCAGCCAAGTGGGCTGCGTGCCGTGACTGGCGAATTCCTTTGCCAGTTCGAGCACGGGAAGCTTCTTCGAGCTCTCGCGGATCGAAATCTCTTCGCCCGCACTCACCTGGTACGACGGAATATTAACCTTGCGACCGTCCACGGCGACGTGACCGTGTCGCACCAACTGGCGCGCCTGACGTCGGGATTGCGCGAATCCCATGCGATAGATGACGTTATCGAGACGGCATTCGAGCTGCTGCAACAGCTTCTCGCCGGTGACGCCTTTCCACTTGAGCGCCTTTTCGTAGTAGTTTCGGAACTGCCCTTCCTGCGTGAAGTAAATGCGCTTGGCTTTCTGCTTCTCGCGCAGCTGCAGGCCGTAGCCGACCACCTTGGCCTTGCGGTCTTTCCCATGTTGTCCGGGAGCGAAGTTTCGCTTCTCGATGGGACACTTGTCGCTGAAACATTTCGAGCCTTTGAGGAACAGCTTCATGCCCTCGCGGCGGCATAGACGGCAGACTGCATCGGTGTATCGCGCCAATTTTCTTCTCCTTTGATGACCGGTTTACGGGTTTGGCTTCACCCTTCGTCCCGGACGATTACAAGTTCTCGGTGGTCGGTGCCCAGTTCTCAGTAAGGCCCGCACTCGCCACTCGGCCTGTGCTGAGAACCAGGAACTGTTTTCTTACACTCGGCGGCGCTTCGGTGGACGGCAGCCATTGTGCGGAATCGGCGTCGTATCGCGGATCGAACGCACTTCGATCCCCGCGGCTGCTAGCGCACGCACGGCTGACTCGCGGCCCGAACCCGGTCCGCTGACGCGAACATCGACGCTGCGAACGCCATGGTCGCGCGCCATGTTGGCGGCGTTCATCGCGGCCTGCTGCGCGGCGAAGGGCGTGCCTTTGCGCGACCCGCGGAAGCCGAGCGACCCCGAACTCTTCCACGACAGAACGTTGCCGTTCATGTCGGAAATCGTCACGATCGTGTTGTTGAAGGACGCCTGCACGTAAGCGATGCCGTGCGGAACGTGCTTGCGCTCCTTCTTTTTGAACGTCTTCTTCTTGCCTTTTTTATCCGGTGCGGCGGCTGAGCCGCCGGCTGCTGCTTTCGCCATGAAGCGCGTCCTCGGTCGTTAGTCGTTGGTCGTTTGCCTATTGATTTATCTGTCGGTTTCGGCCAACGACCAGTGGCCAAGACCGAAGACTGATCTTATGTTTTCGCCGTCGCCTTTTTCTTCTGCGCGACCGTGCCCTTGCGCGGACCCTTGCGGGTGCGGGCATTGGTATGGGTACGCTGTCCGCGAACCGGCAGGTTGCGGCGATGGCGGAATCCGCGATAGGAGCCGATTTCGATGAGACGCTTGATGTTCATCGAAACTTCCTTGCGCAAATCACCCTCCACCATGCCTTCGGCCTCGATCACGGTACGAATGCGGTTGACCTCTTCTTCGCTGAGGTCCTGAACTTTTTTCATCGGGTCGACCTTGGCTTCATCGAGGATGCGTCCCGCGCGCGGGTTGCCGATCCCGTAGATGTAAGTCAGCGCGATGTTGATATGTTTCTGGCGGGGAAGATCCACGCCTGCAATGCGTGCCATTGTTTCCTAACCTCAGCGGCTAAAGCCGCAAATTCAAAGTTGACGCCACCCAAAAGCTCAACCTGCCGGCAAACCGCTTATCCCTGGCGCTGTTTATGTTTCGTGTTGACGCAGATCACACGCACCACTCCCTTGCGGTGGATGATCTTGCACTTGTCGCAAATTTTCTTTACCGATGCTCTGACCTTCATAACTTCTCCAGATTTCCTGACGCCCCTCGCCAGCCCCTTGGCTCGCTCAGGATCAGAGCAGCGAGGCCCGGGCTAAACGCCGTCATTTATAGCGATACACGATCCGTCCGCGATTCAAATCGTACGGGGAAAGCTCCACCGCGACTTTATCGCCCGGCAGGATGCGAATGAAATTCTTGCGCATTTTCCCGGAAACATGCGCCAGCACCTGGTGCTTATTTTCCAATTCCACGCGGAACATGGCATTGGGTAGCGGCTCCAGAACCGTCGCCATCACTTCAATCGCGTCTTCTTTGCTCATTCGCTCCTTACGATCGTGTCTATCGCGTCAAAATAACCGGCCCCTCCTTCGTCACTGCCACGCAGTGCTCGAAGTGGGCGCTGAAGCTGCCGTCTACGGTGACAGCGGTCCACTTGTCGCCGAGGACTTTCGCGCCCGGCTTGCCGTAGTTCACCATCGGCTCAATCGCCAGAACCATACCTTCGCGCAGGCGGGCGCCGTGTCCGCGGTTCCCGAAGTTTGGGACCTGCGGCTCTTCGTGCAAGCGCGTTCCAATGCCGTGTC
>JASHRE010000297.1 GCA_030037515.1 Candidatus Sulfotelmatobacter sp. | reverse complement strand
CTTCCGCCGGAGAAATGAGGCGGGCGTTCTTGACGTCGAGCATGTGGGCGGCGTGAAGAACGATCGGGTGCGCACCGGAGGGATTGGACTGCGCTTGCAACGCCAGCTGCAGGAAAAATGACATCAGCAGCGAGACGGTTGCGAGAATCAAAGTTCGACATTTCATATCGCGGCGATGGTAGGGCAGAGGAGGTCAGCGGGTCAATGAGACGTGCCGCCCCGAAGAGGCCAGTCTTCGCTGGTCGAACTCTCCTAAGCCACTAGAATCGAGGCGATCGGCCGCCAAACACAGCTACATATGCTTCCTCATGCTTCCTAAAGATGTGCACAAACTCCTTATCGCAAGGCACGACCAAGAACCTTTGGAAGTGCCCTGCGGCGGGGAATAGAATCGCCCCCCGAGCGCCCAGGGTTCATTGCAGAAAATATGAGCGGGGAGACTCTGGTTCTGTCGGGCGAACGTTTCGCCCCCAAATAACCGTCCAACCTGCGAAAAAGGAATTACCTGGCGAAAGCGAGAGCCGTCCTGTTACCTCGTAGACGAGCAGACCGAGCCGGGGTTCGAGTTTTCGAGGTTTAGCGCGACCACGTGGCGATTGCATTCAGCGTGCCAAGGAACAGCGCCCGGGTCGACCATGAAAAGTCTCGCCACCACTCGTCGACCGTCTTCAAGCTCTGTCCTCGGAGATCCGGCATCGCGGTTCAGTGATTTGAATCACAGAATCCCCGAGCATCCATCACACCGCTTTCCGCATGCAATCGGCGAAACTTGAGTCAACCCATGATTGAGTTCGCCATCCTAAATAACCGCAAGCGGGCGCTGATCGCGCTGATTCACTCCGTCGTCTTTCTTGGCGTTGCCGTGCACGGTTTTCTCGCGCCGAAAGCTGGCGTGCTGCACGGTTCAGGCCTGGTGGGCGACTACGTCCTGCTCGGCATTTATTCGATTGTGGCTTCCATTCTTGCGTGGCTGGTGAGCATTTCTCGCGGATCGACGGAGCGCCTCTACTTCGCCCTCTGCACCTGCAGCGCAAGTTTCGGACTGCTGCGCACGATTTTGGGAGATCCGACGCTCCCGGCCGCTCAGTTTCTTCGCGTGGCCACGCTGGCATTGGCGGTCGCTGTGGGCGCCTGGATTTTGCGCTCGTTCCCGATTCCCGCCCAGCAAGATGCAGCGCGTGAGTAGATTGTTTCCGCGCACGTCGTTGCGCATTCTGCACGACATACGGCCCGAGAGCGCTCTTGCCTGGGTTAGCTTAGTCCAGTACCATGCAGCCTAGTCGCGCCACGCTGGAGCACGCCGATGAGCGACCAGTTCGTCTCCCACTATCGCATTCTCGAAAAACTGGGAGCGGGCGGTATGGGCGTGGTCTACAAGGCCGAGGATCTTCGCCTCGGACGCCTGGTCGCACTGAAGTTCCTTCCAGAAAATTCCGCCCGCGATGCACGTGCGCTGGAGCGCTTCAAACGCGAAGCTCGCACCGCTTCGGCTCTCGATCATCCCAACATCTGCACGATTTATGAGATCGATGAAGATCAAGGACGCTCCTTCATCGCCATGCAATTGCTCGAAGGGGAGACCTTGCGCGAGCGGATCGGCGACAAACCCGTCCCGCTAGGTTCGCTACTCGACTGGGCTTTAGAGATCACCGACGCGCTGGAGGCCGCGCACACCAAAGGCGTGGTGCACCGCGACATCAAGCCGGCAAACATTTTCATTACAGAGCGCGGGCAGGCCAAGATTCTCGATTTCGGACTGGCCAAGCTGACCGACCCCGGTCTCAGCGGCACCGCCGAAGCAACGTTGTCGGAAACCCGACCGATGGCTCTCACTCACGCCGGAGCCGCAATGGGCACGGTCGCGTACATGTCGCCCGAGCAGGCACGCGGAGAGGTTGTCGACGCCCGCACCGACCTGTTCTCCTTTGGCGTGCTGCTCTATGAGATGGCCACCGGCAAGCAGGCATTCTCCGGACCGACATGGGCGGTTACGGTTCACGCCATTCTCGGGCAGGCCCCGGTTTCTCTGAATGAATCGGTTCCTGGTCTTCCGCAGCAACTGCAGGAAATCATCGACAAATGCCTGAAGAAGAATCGCGATCTGCGATACCAGACTTCGGCGGAACTGCATGGCCATCTGCTCGCGTTGAAGAACAATTATGAATCGGGCAAGAAGCTGAAGTCGGTAAAGACGGCAGCAACCTGGAGTCGGGAAAGAAAAATCGGCCTCGGAATGGCGGTTTTGGCTGTGCTGCTGATCCCGGCCGCTGTCAGCTGGGGACCGCAGACTCTAGGCCGGCTGGCGGCGTCTCGCATGGCGTTGCAGGCTTCGCTTGTGCCAGAACGAAAAAGTCTGGCCGTGCTGCCGATGGCGAGGGCCGCAGATCCCAAGCTGACCGCCTTTGGGAGCGGGTTGCTCGAAGACGTAGCTGCGAAGCTTGCCCAGCTAAGCGCCAATCATGATCTCGAAGTGATTCCAGCACGCACACTGGACGACAAAAAAATCTCGACCCTCGCCGACGCGTCAAAGGAATTCGGCGCCAATCTTGGTCTCACCCTATCTCTTAATCAGGATGGCCAATTGGTTCGCGCCACCTACAGCTTGATTGACAGCAAGACGGACAAGAACCTCGCCGCCGACTCGATCACCGCACCCGTCTCTGACTTGTTCACCATTGAAGACAAACTTACGGCTGGCGTGGCCGAAGCATTGCAGATTCATCTGCGCACCGACCAGCGGCAAGCGCTCGGCGCTCACTCGACGACGATGCCCGAGGCGTATCAATACTTCGTACAAGGCCTGGGTTACCTCCAACAAAGTGCGCAGCGCGAGACCCTCGACAGCGCCGCGACAATGTTCGAGCAAGCGCTCAAGTTAGATCCCAACTACGGGTCCGCAGAAGCTGGACTGGGTGAAACTTACTGGTTGTTATACGTTCTGACTAAGCAGAAGAGCTGGATTGATCGGGCGCAACAGTCCTGTTCGAGGGCGATCGATCTCGGCAATGCTGGCGCCGAAGGTCATCTGTGTCTTGGAACGGTTGAGAACGGCACCGGACAATTCGAGACCGCTGCAGAGCAGTTTCAGCGCGCGGTGCAGCTCGATCCCGCAAACGAGAAAGCTTATCGTCGCCTGGCCGAGGCTTACCAGAATCTCAGTCAACTCGATAAAGCTGAGGAAACGTTCCAACGCGCAATCAGCGTGCGTCCGCAATATTGGCGCGGATACAGCGCTCTTGGCGCCTTTTATGTCAATCAGGCGGAATATCCGAAAGCCGAGCAGATGTTTGCGAAGGCAGTATCGTTGCGGCCCGACAATTATCGCGATCTGAGCAATCTTGGCGCCGCATTGCTGTATCAGGGGAAGGACGGAGACGCAACCCGCATCCTGGAACAGTCGATCGCGATCCGTCCGACATATCAAGCCTACGAGAATCTGGGTGCCGCATATTTCCGCCTGCGCAAATTTGATGAAGCAGCCAAGACCACAGGTCAGGCTCTGCAGCTTGATAGCAGCGATTATCAAACGTGGGGTAACCTGGCGGATGCTTACTACTACGGTGACAATAAGTCCGCCGCGGCAGACTCATATAGACGGGCGATTTCGATGGCGGAACAGCGGTTAAAGGTCAACCCTCGGGATAACGACGTACTAAGTGACTTGGCCCGGTATTGGGCCATGTTCGGCAACCGCACGAAAGCGCTTGATTATCTGGATCGTTCCCTCGCCGGCAAGGAGAAGGATACAGAGTTGCTTTTCGCGGCGGCGCTGGTGTACAACCAATTCCACGAAACAGGGACCGCTCTAGAGTGGCTCGGTAAGGCCTTGGCTGCGGGGTATCCCAAGTCTGTGGTAAGTAAAGCCCCGGACCTTGATAACTTACACGACAACGCACGCTATCAGGCGCTAATGGGCAAAAAATAATCGCTAAATGAACAAGGACGATGTCTCTGTCCGCGACAGGGCCCTGCGAGATACATGCCACCAACATATTTCACAGGAGGTTCTACATGGCCACCGGAACAGTCAACCTTACCACGGGAAAGATTATTGGATCGATCAGACTGAACTCCCCGTTCGAGTTCATACTTACCAGCCCCGCCCCCCAAGACATACAAATAACCGGCGAGGACGACGAAGGGAGTCCGTTGGAGTGGTTCAGCACGGATCCTGCGACCATCACGAAGGGTTCCACGAGCGTTACGGTCACAGCCATTGAAGCCAGTTCGGGCGAAGATCCCTTTTTCACCTACGGGGTAACTGGCATAGTGGGAGCAGAGAACGTGCACATTGTCGTCAGCACTGATTAACCTGGCGAAAGGGGACGGGGCTGGACTCGCTTCAGGAGCAAAATTCTACGCTACTGCGGCTGCTGTTGGGGCGGTTGCTGGGGCGCGTGCGGATTCAGCCCCGGGTTGTTTTGCTGCTGCAGCTGTAACTGGCGCTGCTGCATTTCTTGCAACAGCTCCTGCGGGGTCTTGACACCCGGCTGAGTTTGCTGTTGATCGGCATCGGCAGCGGGCTGATCGGCGGCACTCTGGTCGGAAGAATTGTCGTCAGCGGACTGAGCGTCGGCATCACTGGTGTCGTTCGACGTATCGGACTGGCTTTGATCGGCGTTGGCGGCCTGATCGACTGGTTGTTGCGCAGCCGCGGGATGATTCGCCACGTCGGTTGAACTGCGCGCAACCAGCACCACGCGCGTCAGCGACTTCGGATCTTGGGGCGAGCCGAGCAGGATGTAATTGAAGCGCGAGCCATTCAACAGTTCGGCCATGACTTCCTGGGCCGGACCCGGACCAATGGTCGTGGCCACCCGCTCCCTCGCATCCGGAACCTCGATGTCCGCTCCGGTTTGCTTGCGGACAGCGCGCAGAATATCGCCCAGGGTGGAATTCGGCGCGACTATCGTCAGCTGCCCGTTTTCATAGGTGACCCGGGGCGGTACGGCGGCGATCGAATCAAGTGGAATCTGCTGAATCGGGCCTGTCGGTCCCGAACGCAGAGGATGCAATTGCTGCTGCGGCTTCTTTACCTTGTGATGATGTTTCACCGTCGCCGTATCCGCCGCACAAAAAGTTCCCAGGCACAAGACGAGAATCCCGGCGAATTTGGCGATTTTCGAGCCGGTGCTCACTGTCGATCCTCCCAGGATTTGTGATTTCGGGGGCACTGCGGGACAGCCTCTCCCTTGATTCTATCATCGCCGGAACCGGCGGAAGTCCCGCGCGATGCTCTTTTGAAGAACGCAGATCGCCCCTGAACTTGCAGCAAAGAATCGGCAATTCGATCTCGCGGCGGTCTTTTGTCCTACTGTAAAATCCGGATGGGGGATCTTGTCTTGCGCGATTAAACTGGCGCTGGTTTCAAGTTCCTGAAACCAAAGGCAAAAAGCATGGCCACGGCGCGCCCTCGGTTCCTGCAGTCGGTTTGGTGGCTGACTTTAGCTTTATCAGTCAGTGTTCCAGCGGCAGCGCAGAATTGCGAAATCTCCTCCGATCTCGACGATGCAACTCGCGCGGCCATCACCTCGGCCGCGCAACGCGACTTCGATCTGGCAGCCAAAGGCGATACCGCTTCGCTCCGGCAGAATGCCGTCCCCAGTCTGGCCGCGAATTTCACGCCGATAGAGAACACAATCAAGGATCATGAGGAGAATCTCACGGGCGCGCAGGCGACGGTGAATTCCATTTTTCTGCTCGAAGCCGACGGCACCGCGCCTCTGCCGAAGGCGGAGTTTTATTGCGGACTTTTCGGTAAGAACGGTCAGACTTCCGGCAGCGCCATTTTCGAACTCAACAACTTGCCCCCAGGAAAATATGGTGTGGCGCTGCTCGAGGCGACTTCGGCCAACGGCAAGACCGATTTCTCTTTGATCCTTCAGCAGGAAGGAACCGGTTGGAAGCTGGGCGGCCTGTACGTCAAAGAAGGAAAAGTTGACGGACACGACGCCGACTGGTATGCCACTCAGGCGCGGAATTACAAATCCAAAGGCCAGGCGCACAATGCGTGGCTCTATTATCTGGAAGCGCGCAGTTTGGTGTCGCCTCTTCCGTTCATGGACACGTTGCAGGTCGATAAGCTCTACAACGAATTTCAGAATGACAAGCCGGCCGACTTTCCCGGGGACGGCAAAACGGCAGACCTGAGCGGGGGAACCGCAAGCTATAAGCTGATCGCTCTATATCCGCAGGCGGTCGGCAATGATCTCGACGTCATCGTGAAATATCAGTTTGCCGACGCTTCCAAGGCCAATGAGGCGTATGCCAGCAACATGGCAGTGATCAAAGCGCTGACGGCGAAGTATCCGGAACTACGAGAAGCATTTTCTGCGGTGGTAGCTCGCGCCGTCGATTCCAGCGGCCGCGATTACGGCACGCTCCTGGCCATGAGAGAAATCAAGTAGAGAGAGCGGCCCCCATTTCTGCCAGTCTTGCCCAAAATGCGGAATTTTCTTTTTCTCTACCCGGAAGAGACCGCGGGATTCTGCTTGAGCCCCGGCACCTGCGCGAGCCTGCACTGCTTCGGGTCCTTGTCATCCCTTAATCCCAAAAACACTGGCGCTCGCAGCTTCGGGCCGGTGCCGTCGTTCGAGCCATGCGTCCACTCGGCGTATTCGATCTGGGCAACGAGTTCCGGCTCGACCCAGCGTGTTTTTCGCAGCGCCTCGACTTCGCCGTAAAACGGATTCTTCTTGGTTTCCCGCTTGCTCAGCTGATTCCAGATCGAACCCAGCAATTTTTGATCGAATCCGCTGCCGGCTTGTCCCACGTGAATCAGGCGCTGCTTGTCGTCGTAGAGACCAAGCACGAGCGAGCCGAAATAGGCGCGGCTGCCTTCAGGCTCGGTATAGCCGCCGATCACGCATTCGATTTCATGGCGGATTTTGATTTTCAGCCAGTCGCGTGAGCGCCGCTCCGCGTAGCAACTCGCGCGGCGCTTCGCCACAATCCCCTCCAGTCCCTTTTCTTTGGCTATTTCAAACAGCGCCGTGCCTTGTTCGGTGTAGTGATCGGAATAGCGCAACCAGTCGCCGGCCCTGGCAATCGACGCCAGTTTGCGCTTTCGCTCTTCGAGGGGCACCCGGCGCCAATCGTATCCGTCGAGGTAAATCAGATCGAATGCATAATAAAGAATCGGAACATCTGGATTCGCTCTGGTGCGCTTCGCGCCCGAGCCAAATCCAGTGCGCTGCTGCATCAGGCTGAATGAAGATCGGCCCTCGGCGTCGAGCGCCACGACTTCGCCGTCGAGGATCGCAGTCTTTGCTTTGACGAACTTCGGCAAATCCTTCAACTCTGGATATCGCGGCGTCAGATCATTCTGATTGCGCGAAACCAGCCGTGCCTTGCCGTTTTCGATGAATGTGACCGCACGGTATCCGTCCCACTTGATTTCGAACAGCCAGTCTTTGCCGTCGAACGGCTCATCAATCGACTCAGCCAACATGGGATGAATCGCTGATGGCATCGGCCGCTTGAGGGGAGATCCGGCGTATTCTTCCAACCCCGAATCTGTCGGACGGTCTGCGGCAGAGGGCGCAGAAAATTTTCGCGTCTTCTCCGAGGCAAGCGTCCGTTGTGTTTTGCGCAACTCAATTTTTGTCGCGGCCCTGTCAGTGGCGGTTCCTCGGTGTTCCTCAGTGTTCTCTTTGGCAGTTATTTCTTTGCTTTTCTCAGCGTACGGGTCGGGCTCGGCGGGTTTTTTTGTCCGGCTTTGCTTTTGAAGTTTTTTTTTCTGATCCAGTTTTGCCACGGCGTCGGCCAGCCAGGCGGCTCTCAATTTTCCCCGCGATGCCGGACGGCTGCTGTTCCATTTTCTCGCCCCTTCGTCTCCGGC
>JASHRE010000296.1 GCA_030037515.1 Candidatus Sulfotelmatobacter sp. | reverse complement strand
CGATCTATGCCGTCTGCATCCACGCTGCCGGCGAAAATGCATGGCTCAACTATCGGCGCATCCTGCGAAGGTCATGCCTGTTGGCTTTGCTCATGGTTCTGTCGGCAGGTGCGGGCTTTTGCCAATCATTGGATGATCCGTTCTCGCCAGCTTCCCCTCCGCAGCAGCAGAATGCCGCGCCCGACTGCTCCGACCCGACCGTGGCCGGGACACCGCAATGCACCGGACCGAGCCAACCGAGTCCAGCTGGCAATCAGAGTTCGGCTCCGACGCACCCTCCGGTGCTGACGCCGGTTCCGGGCTCCAGCCCGGAGCAGTTTCCGGCAGCGGCGGCAACCTCGCAGAATCCGGCAGCGACTCGGAGTGCCCTGGCGATACGTCCGGAGACTGAGTTCGAACAAATGGTCGCAGACTCCGTCGGACATCCGCTGCCTTTGTTTGGGCAGTCGCTGTTCGTCGCCCCCCCCAGCACGTTCTCCCCCGTCGATCTCATGCAGGTTCCGAGCGACTATGTCATCGGTCCGGGGGATGAGCTGCAGATCGCGATCTGGGGACAGGTGGAGGCAAACCTCCGCGTCGTGGTCGACCGGTCCGGGCAGATTTACATCCCGCATGTGGGCGATGTTTCGGTGGCGGGCGTGCATTACGGCGAACTCGAGGCGTACTTGAAGCACCAGATCTCCGACATATTCAAGAATTTCAATCTGACCGCGAACATGGGGCGGCTGCGGACGATTCAAGTATTCGTGGTTGGTGAAGCACGCTACCCCGGCACCTACACGATCAGCGCGCTGAGCAGCCTGGTGAATGCGATTTTCGCTTGCGGCGGACCTTCGCCGCGCGGCTCGCTGCGTGACATCGAGGTGCGCCGCGACGGCAACACGATCACGCATTTCGATCTGTACGATCTGTTGATCAAGGGGGATAAATCGAAAGATGTGCAACTGCAGTCGGGCGACGTTCTCTATATTCCGCATGTCGGTCCGCTGGCAGCGATCTCGGGATCGGTGAACGCGCCGGCAATTTACGAGCTCACTGAAAAATCCACGCTCCAGGATTTGATCGACGTTGCCGGCGATCTGAGCACGGTCGCAGACACGAATCGGATCACCATCGACCGCATTGCGGACCACGCGGCGCGGAAGACGCTGGAGTTTCCCTACGACGACCAATCACGTGCCTTGCCGCTGAAAGACGGCGATATCGTGCGCGTCCTTTCGATCGTGCCGCGGTTTGAAGATACGGTCACGCTGCGGGGAAATGTCGCCAATCCCGGGCGGTACCCCTGGAAACCGGGAATGCGCATTCGCGACCTGATTCCCGACGCGCAGGCTTTGTTGACGCGCGAGTACTGGCGCAATCGCGCAGACACCGTGATCGGGAGCGCAACCGAATATCCGGTCCGAAACGAATTGCGGCCGCGGAAAGGACCGCCCTACGAAACGCAGCCGAACGCGAATTATGCGAACACCATGGCTCCGAATGGCACGCAGCCGAACGGAATGACGCCGAGCGCGACCGCAGCTTCGCAAACGACAGGGCAGCAAGCGACCACAGGCACGGCGGGAAATGCTTATCCGCCGCAGGCGGTGGCGAATGGCGGCAACGGCGCGTTCTATTATCCAAATCAGCCGATGGTTCCGAACGGCGCGCCGCAAACTGCGGGCACGATGCCGATGACCGAGCAGCCCTATCAGGCTTCCCTCGACAACCGCACGCGAAATCGGGTTCGAGATGTCGTCGATGATGTGCGCGGCTATGCTCCGGAGATCAATTGGGACTACGCCATCATTCAACGCGTGAATCCGAAAGATCTGACCTCGAAACTGATCTGGATGAGCCCGCGCAAGGCGATCATCGAGAAAGACCAGGCCAGCAATCTCGAACTGGAGCCGGGGGATATCGTCACCATCTTCTCGCAAAAGGAAATCAACGTGCCCCAGGCCGACCAGTCGCAATATGTGATTGTGGAAGGCGAGGTGATGCGACCGGGCGTATACAAACTGGAGCAAAACGAGACGATGCGGTCAATTTTGAAGCGTGCCGGGGGACTGACTCCGAATGCATACGTTTATGGAGCGCAGTTCACGCGCGAATCGGCGCGGGAGGACCAGCAGAAAAGCCTGGATGAACTCGCCCGCAGCATGGAGGTCGAGATCCGGCAAAGCGCCATGTCGGTTGCGGCGTCGGCCAGTCCTGGAGATTTGCCGCAAATGCTGGCGGCGCAGGAGGCGATTATCGGACAACTGCGCAATACCCGCGCCAGCGGACGGGTTGCACTGGCCGTCCGGCCGAAAGATAAAAATATTTCGGATTTCCCCGACCTGGTGATGGAGGACGGCGATCATTTGATGATTCCGCACACGCCCGCGACTGTCGCCGTCGTCGGCGATGTGTATAACCCGGGATCGTTTATTTATGAACCGCACAACACCACGGGCGATTACCTGGAAATCGCGGGCAAGGGAAAACCGCAGTCCGATCTGCACCATGCCTTCGTGCTGCGCGCCAACGGCGTCGTGGTCGCTGCAAACAATGTGAACGGTGTTTTCACGGGGGCAAAGTTCGGGCGCATTCATCTTTACCCGGGAGACGAGATCATTGTCCCTTACAAGATGCCGACCGGAGCCTTCGTTCGCACTTTGCGGGACTGGACGCAGATCACTTCACAGCTGGCGCTGACAGCGGCTGCGCTGGCGATCGTAGCGCCATAATGAAGGTCGCAGCCATTTAGCCGCGGAGGCTTCGCTCCGCCGGACAGCCGAGGGACCTCCCTCGAATGACGCCAAAAGCGGGCGCGCTGGGGACCCGGCGGCTGTCCCTGCATGAACTCTGCCGAGAGCAGCATGCTTTACGCAGATCAACGATGGATTGGGAGTCATGGCATCGGCCGTTTTGCCCGGCACGTGCTCCGGACGCTGGATTACGCGTCCGTCCGCTTGAGATCCAATCCTTCGGCTCCGCTCGATCCCTGGCGTCTGGCGCGGGCGCTCTCCCACCTGAACGGGGCGGATGTATTTTTCTCGCCCGGATATAACACGCCGTTATTTTGCCGCTCGCCGTTCGTGTTCACGATTCACGATCTGAGCCATGTCTACTGTCGGGAAAACAGCAGTCCGATGATCCGCTTGTATTACGCGACAATTCTGAAACGCGCGGGCAGGAGGGCGGCGAAAATACTCACGGTTTCCGAGTTCACGCGGGAGCAGATCATCGAATGGGCGGGTGTGGCCGAGGAAAAAGTGTTCAACGTGGGCTGCGGGGTGGACGCAACATATTCTCCGGGAGCGGAGACATACGGTCTGCGCTTTCCCTACCTTCTGTGCGTCAGCAATCGGAAAAGACACAAGAACGAGTTTCGTCTGGTGGAAGCATTTGCACGAGCCTCGCTGGAGGCGAGCATCAGCCTGGTTTTCACGGGTAATCCCGAGGCCGGGTTGACGCGCTGGATCGAACGGCAGAGGCTCACAGGACGGGTGGTGTTTTTGGGACTGGTTCCAGAAGCGAAACTGCCCTCGCTCTATCGTGGCGCGATGGCGTTGGTGTTTCCTTCTCTCTACGAGGGCTTTGCCCTGCCGGTGCTCGAAGCCATGGCAAGCGGCACGCCGGTTGTCACTTCGAACCTGACGGCGATGCCGGAGACGGCAGCAGACGCCGCGCTAGTGGTGGATCCGACGTCGGTGGAGGACATTGCCCATGCAATCAATCAAATTGTGGACCATGAAGACCTGCGTGAGCGACTGCGGAAGAAGGGATTGCAGAGGGCGGAGGCGTTTCCCTGGAGCGCAACGTGTGCAAAGGTCGGGGAGGTACTGGGGACGATCTAGGGAGCGGGAATCTGCACGTTGGAGACGACGTTCGAGGGGCTGCTCTCCTGATTGCTGGAATTGACGGCGGTTGCCTCGTAACAGTAGGACGTTCCGTCGACCACCGAGCCGTCGGTGTAGGCCGTAGCTGCATTCAGCGAAGGATTGATCTTCGCGAATGATCCGCAGTTCGAGTTGGCGTACACGGCGCGATAGATGTTGTATCCGGAAATGTCCGAAGAGGTACTGCCATTCCAGGAAAGCGCAACATCATAGGCGGGAGCAGCAGTACCGGTGCCGGTCAGGGCTTCTGTGGCCGGCGAATTCGAGGCGTTACTGGTGAAGCTCAGGGTTGCGGTCGCCGCGCCTGTAGTGGTCGGCGTGAAGGTGACCGAAAATGGAACGCTTTGACCGGCGGGAACCGTCGCCGGCAGGGTCAACCCAGTTAGTCTGAAGGCGGCGTTATTTGTGCCGGCCGAGCTCACGTTAACACTCGCGCCGGTTGCACTCAAAGCGCCCTGAGCGGATCCACTGGTTCCCACGGCCACGCTGCCCAGCGCCAGGCCGGAGGGCGAAACGCTGAGTTGACCGACGACTGTGGTTCCAGTACCGGATAGGGCAACCGTCAGCGGCGAATCCGACGCGTCAGACGTGATGGTCACGCTGCCGCTGACGGCTCCTGCGCTCTGCGGCGCAAAAGCCACCTTGAATGTCGTGCTTTGAGAACTGGCTAGCGTCAACGGAGGAGTTATTCCACTCAGTCGAAAACCCGTGCCTGTCGTCGAAACTGCTGAGATATCGACATTGGCGGAACTGTCGTTGGTCAGAGTAAATGTCTGCGACTGCTGCGAGCCGACGGTGACGCTGCCGAAAGCCTCGCTCGTCGGACTCGATCCAAGGCCGCGACTCTGAGCGCCGGAGGTTCCGGTTCCGGAAAGCGAGAGCGTCATCGATGTATTGCTCGCGTCGCTGGTCACGGTCGCGGTTGCGGCAAAACTGCCGGCCGCATTGGGCGCGAAGTTCAGGCTGACGGGGACGCTTTGCCCCGCCGCGATTGTCATGGGGACGGTTGGCGAAAGCAGAGCAAAATACTTGCTGGAAATCGAAACCCCACTGACGGTCACCGATGCCGGACCAGAGTTGGTGGCGGTGAACGCAAGCGTCTTGCTGCTTCCGGCTTGGACGCTCCCAAATTGCAGCGTCGCCGTACTCAGCGAGAGCGTTGTGGTTGGCTGCTGATCGTTACCGCCGGCGCTTACACCTTGACAACCGGTCAGGGAAGCCAATCCGGCCAGGACCAGAACAAAGATGCCGGTAATTTTCGCAGGCTGGATTGAGCAGACTTTTTTTGCTGCTGCACTTGCCATCATCAGCGCAGGAACCGTGTGCCGAGTGGCCGAAACGTTCGTGACCGGGCGACAGCTCATCGCCCCCAGTTTCAGCTCCCGGCCGCCGCGGGACTAGATATCCGAGGTACATGTCACCAGACACAGAAGGACAGGCGGTGGCACACAGCAGAGAAGTCGTGCGTCCATGACCGGCAGACTGCCAACAATTTGGGCGGTTCTTGTCCCTAACCGTTTCAGTCTCAGTAAAACACCGATGAGACATGTACTGAAGGACAAAGGATCAGCAGCCGTATTACCTTCATCTCCCTGCCTTTAGAACGACCGTTTGGGCTGAAACACAATTCCAATGGCTGCGGCCACATTCCGGGAAGCGTTAGGCTGGATCACCGGGAAGGCCCAGCGTTCATATTGTGTCGAGACAGAAAAACCCACCCTCGAATTCGTCCAGAATTCGGCGCCGACGTTCGCGTCGGTCAACGAGCCGCCTCCCGGGACGAATTCGTTACTGTCTTTCTGGTGACGAAAGCCGAACCGCAGTTTGTTGTGGGGAGTGAACCAATAGGTGGCCCGGGCTTGCTGGCCTTGTCCCTGGCGTCCGATCCAACTGCCCAGCAGGTGACGCCCATTTTGAAAGCCGCTGAGCCACGTGCCATCCCAATAAAAAGCTCCGAAGGCTACATCCGGCAGAGTGTTGACTGGGTCGGTGTAACCGCCTTCCAGACGCAGATCGAGTTTCGCGATCTTGGGAATTCTCGGAAGGTACACTCCTCCCAGCCACGCGCCTACGTCAGGACCGATCAATGGCGTGACTTCGTCGTGCTCGGCCATGCCTTCACCGTAGAACGTCACGAGATTGCGGAGACCTGGAAGACGGTAGCTGAAGTCCAGGCCGGAGCGGCGCGAGCCCGGCTTGTCGGGATTGCCGGCGAGCGTATTCCCGGTAGAAAACAGACTGCGCAACATGGTATGCAGCGTTAGGGGATAGCCGGGGCCACCGTAATCGGTAGTGCGAGAGAGGCCGACTTCCAGATTCGATGTGGGCTTGAAGCTGATCCTTTCGCCATGAACGACGGGTTGATTCGGCAGTGAGGCGGCATACTGACCGACCAGTCCGGAAGGGGTGTACACGAATTGCTGCCCGGAATATTGGCCGAGGAAAGCTTCGATCCGTATGGGTCCGATGGCTCTGAAAATACTTGGAAGTGTGAAGGGAACGACACGATTGATGCGGAACATGCGAACCGGTTGCGCATTATCGGTGTACATCAGCGGTCCGCTCTCCGACGGTCCCCACCACAGACTCTGATTTCCGTAGGAAAGCTGCCAATTGTTGAGATTCAGCGCAACATAAGTGTCGAGCAACCGTCCTTGATTGAAAGCCGGAGTGGGTGCGTCGGGAGGCAGCGGAAATGGCGGTACGACTAAGCTGTGGGCAAAATCCTCCTGCGAAATCGCCAGCCGGGCCGATAAGGGCAATGCGGGAGCAAAAGGGGAGTGCTGGTACTCTCCTCGGACGTAGAACGAGAACGGACCGAGGTTTGCCCAGCCGGATAGGCCAGCAACGTTGTTGAAACCACGCTCCTCCGGCCTGCCGAAGTCGTTAATGATGGTCTCGGCGAAATGGTAGCCGTCGGTGAGCGGCTTGTCCACCATCTCCAGGCCGCGGGTGTAGACGGACTCGATCCGGATATCTTCATTCCTGCCACCCTCAAGCAAGGCGATTTCGTAGGAAAACTCGCTGCGCAACAGATCATTCAATCGCACTGCCGCGCGGAGAGGCGCTTCTTCACTGGCGATCAGGTTGGTGCTTTCCTTGATCTGCCGTGCGCAATCCATCCGGGTCCAGGGACGCATATCGGCAAAGCCGCTATGGATGTATCCCAGGGCCGCCAGGCGCTCGATGGCGGGATAGATCCAGCTGTCCAAGGGAACATAGGGGGAGCCCATGTTGCGCGGCTGACGGGAAAGGCTCTCATCTTCACTGGTGGTGAATGTGCCGAAGCGCGCGATTTCGGCGTGGCTGTAACGCGAGTGGGCGCGAAAAACCTCGCGTCCCAGGTACCAGCCCAGGGCGCTGCCGACGATGACATCGGTGGCGAAGTGTTTATGACCAATGATGCGCGCGGCTCCGACACCGGTTGCGGCTCCGTAGGCGAGAACCTGAGTCAACACGCCAGGGTATTCGTGCGCAATCACACTGGCGATCGCCCAACTGATGGCAGCGTGCTCGGAAGGGAACGAGGTTCCGCCTTGAAAGAACCGTCCGCGACCGTCTCCGGTAAAGGGAGGTTCGCGGCCGAAAATATGGCTGAGCGCTTCCGAGTCGATAAGAGCATC
>JASHRE010000295.1 GCA_030037515.1 Candidatus Sulfotelmatobacter sp. | reverse complement strand
TAACGAGCGCGATGGCACAGACCACAAAACCTGCGCAGCCACCAGAGAAAGCTGCCCAGCCAAAAAGCACCACCTCGTCACAAATTCCGGCGAGTTCGCAGAATGCGCCGGCGCAGTCCGGCCTGTTACCCCCGCTTCCACTCGATGGCAACGCCATCTTGCACAATTTGAACCAGGTGATCAGCTGGTACCGCCATGCCACAACTGGCGTACAGTCCGTCGGCCTCCCAAGCGACACGATTTATCAGGACAACACGAAAAGCCTGGGCGAACAGGCGGTACGTCTCGCATTTCAATCGGCGAGAGCGGAAACAGCGTTGATCACCACGCAACAGAAGGCGGCCGGAAACCAGCCTTCTGGCGAAACGACGCAGGAGCAGAATCTGCAGCAACTGGAGGCGAAAACTTCCGCGCAGATCGATAATTTGCAGTCGCAGATCAAGTCGCTGGATGAGCAGATTGCCCGCGCGCCGGACGCAAAACGGCGTGCTTTGACCTCGCGGCGGGATGCGGTCGAAAGCGAATTGGAATTGCAGCAGGCGTTGCTCGGGGCCATTCAGAAAATGGCGACGTTTGTGGAAACGACCGGCGAAATTTCTGGCGGTCTGGAAGGCGCCGTCAATCAACTCGCCAGATCCATTCCAGAGGTTCTCGGCCCTTCCACGAATCCGCAAAAGAACGCGCAAACTCCGAGTTCTGCACCCGCTAAACCTTCTCTCGCCAACTCCGGCGGCTTGATCAGCGAGGCCATGACGCTTTACGACTACATGAGCGCGATGCATCAGATCGACGGACTGGCCAGGGACACGGATCAAACGCGCGACATGGCCGATCAACTGCGCGCACCGCTGCGCGACGGGATGCGTGCCACCATGCAGCAGAGCCAGCAGCTAGCCAATCAGCCGCCACTGACGGACCCGCAACAGCTGACAATACAGCGTGCGACGTTTCAGGCTCTCACACAGCGTTTCAAACAGCTTTCCGACGTTCTGCTTCCGCTCAGCCAGGAAATGATCGTTTTGAACGATGCAAAGACAAACTTCGATCAGTGGCGCGATTCGATTGCCCGCGAATCGAAGTACGTGCTTCGGTCGGTCCTTTTGCGGGTCGCCGGCATCGTTATCGCTCTCGTGGTCATTCTGGTTCTTTCAGAAATCTGGCGAAGGATCACGTTTCGCTACATCGGCGATCCGCGCCGCAGACGCCAGTTCCTGGTGATGCGCCGGGTTGTCATTGGCTTCCTCGTCGTGATCGTGCTGACTCTGGGGTTCGTCAGCGAGTTCAGTTCCCTGGCAACATTCGCAGGATTTATCACGGCCGGCATTGCGGTCGGCCTGCAAGCCGTGCTGCTTTCCGTAGCCGCTTACTTCTTCATCATCGGACGATATGGCATCCGCGTCGGCGACCGCATCAGTGTCGCGGGGGTGACCGGCGATGTGGTTGATATTGGGCTGGTGCGACTCTATCTGATGGAATTGGCAGGCACGGGATTAGACTTATATCCCACGGGACGGATCGTGGTCCTTTCAAATTCTGTGCTCTTCCAGGCCGGAACGCCACTCTTCAAACAGATTCCGGGCACCGAATATGCCTGGCATGAAGTGGTTGTCAACATTGCGCCGAATGGCAACCACGAAGCCGCACAACAAAAACTGGTGGCCGCTGTAGATGCGGTTTATTCGAAGTATCGCGGGCAGATCGAGCGGCAGCATGCAACGATCGAGAGGCGCGTCGATATCCAGGTGGCTACGCCGAAACCTGAGGCCCGGCTGCAGTTCGCCGATGCCGGTCTTGAACTGCTCGTGCGCTATCCCGTCGATATTCGCAAAGCTCCGGACATCGACGAACAGATCACGCGAAACGTGTTGCAGCTCACTGAAACTGATCCGGATTTGAAAACTGCGGCAGCGGGAACGCCGAAGATTCGTTCGGCTGTGAAGGGATAAGTAAAAGCTTAAAAATGCCCTTTGGCGAGGCGCGCCCTTACCCGGCGGGCTCGGGCTCGACTGCGATGATGGGGTCGCGCTCCAGCCAGGACGAGCGCGCACAGCCGATCGATAAAATCGGGAGTCAAGCGATCGTGCCGAATCAGAAAACGCATGTAGATCGGTCCGTAGAGCGAATCGAGGAGTAGGTTGGGATCGATGTCGCGGCGCAATTCGCCCCGCCGAACCGCGCGGCGCAAAGTCGCATACGCCTCACGGCGACGGGGCATCAGAAAACGCTCACGAAAGGCCTCGATCAATTCCGGATCACTTTGCCCAGCACCGAGAATGGCGGAAACGATACGTCCCTGCGGCGCGCTGAAAACCTTCACCAGCTGGCGCATCTGCTGACTCATGTCTTTGTCGATCGAACCGGTATCGGGAAAGTGCAGGTCTGGAGTAACGCTGCCGGCGAAAGCATCGGCGATCAGTGCTCCCTTATTCGGCCACCAGCGGTAAACGGTGGCTTTTCCCACGGCGGCGCGATCGGCGACTGCCTCGATCGTAAAGTCGGAAAATCCATTCTCTCGCAAGAGCTTGAGTGTGCTGCGTAGTATCGCATGCCTGGCCTGCTCACTGCGCGGACGTCCCGGCGGACGTTTGCCATTGCCGTTGCCAGCGTCCGCGTCCCCGTCCCGAGTGCCAGGGGAGTTTTGTCGCATACGCTTAAGCTATCATATAATGGTTGGATTGTAATTAGAATCCGATACGGCTAGTATCGAATTTATTAGTTTCAGTGGCAGCGGGCTTTTGGACGAAGGCCAATGTCCGCGTTTGTTGGCTGTGCCGGTGTTCCCTCATGTGGATTGTTGCCCTAGCCCTCCGTCGCCCTTATACGTTTATCGTGATGGCAGTGGTCATCCTGATTCTTACGCCGATCACGATTCTGCGCACGCCCACCGATATTTTTCCGGAAATCAATATCCCTGTCGTTTCCGTCCTCTGGTTCTATCAGGGCATGTCGCCGGCGGATATGGCCGATCGCATCGTGGCCAATTCCGAGCGCGGCATTACCACGACCGTCAACAACATCGAGC
>JASHRE010000294.1 GCA_030037515.1 Candidatus Sulfotelmatobacter sp. | reverse complement strand
CGCGAAATCCAGCGCTAAACGGCGCTGTCTACTGCCCTTCGTCCGAGTCGGGCACGCTGAAGGTTATGCCGCGATCCTGATTGGCTTTGATCGTCGCCGGAATGTCGAGATTTGAGAGAGGAATCTTCACCGTTTCCTGCGGCGCGAAGTTCCACAGTGTGTCGCCGACGATCGCGTAATTCTCGACTTCCTGTTTGTGCTGATCGCGAAATACCAGCACGGTCGGCTGCATGCGCGAATCGGCCGTTGACGGGTGACGTTCCGGCTCCTGCATACGCTCGGGATCCAGCGGCGGGCGCACATTCGGATATTGGTTGTTGCGCCCTTGTTGGCTCTGAGCTTGCGCGTCCGCGTAGCCCTGGTTGTATGCGTTTTGATACGCGTCCTGATCGCCGTCGATCTGCTCCTGGCGGAGCATCTCCTGCTGGCGCAGACTGTCCTCATTCATCTGCTCGGCAGTGGCCAGATTGCTGTCGTAATCGCTGTTGTCGTAGCCGTTACCTCCAGAATCCCACCACCACGGATCAAAGTATGACCAATTCCAGAAGGGATAACCCCAGCCCCAGCCCCAGCCGTAACCACCCCACCCCCAGTACGGGTAACTGCGAATTCGGATATGAACTCCTCCGCGGCCAACACCAATACGCCCAAATCCGTTGCGGGCAAAAGGCTGACGCACCAGCGGAGAAGTCGGAGGCGTAAAGCCCCCTGTCGGTGGATGGTTGAAACCGAACGTGGGAGGGAGATGAGAATATCCGCGGGAAGCGTCACTGAGCGGACCGCTGTACGCGTGGACGGTGGAGCTCCCGCTGAAACCGTGACCCGCGACGCCACCGCCGCTAAAACCGCCAGCGTGGCCTCCGCCAAAGCCGCCGGAGTGGCCTCCGCCGAAACCGCCGCCGTGACCACCGCCTCCTCCGTGTTGGGCCCACAGAGGTACCCCCAGCATCAGCGCAAACGCCGCAATGGCCATCCCACGGCGCATATCAATAACATTATAACCCCGCATTGCAAGCCCCCCCAACCCGCCAGCACTTGGCCACATGGCGAATTCTCACTGATTCAGGGGCAACAATGATTCGCACGCCGCTTCGCTGGGAATCCCCGCGCCGCTCGGCTGCACGCGAACCACTGCATCTTCAAAGGAACAGAAACTGCGAATCCCTGTCTGATTCACCGCCTGCGGAACCGCCGTCGCATAATACTGCACCGCCGGAGGACCTCCCGCTCCCGCCGCCGTGAAGGTATAACCGCTCTTGATGCCGGAAGCGAGCACGCTGTCGATCAGGCACGCCGTCGTCGAACTTGGCGTGCAAGGTGACAAGCCGCCCAGGTTGCTCAACGTCGTCGCATAACCGACCGTCGGGTAGCTGGACTCATACGTGATCATGGCCGTATTGATCGTATGCATCGACTGCACCGCCGACGCTTCGTTTGCAGCCATCTTCGCGCGCAATAAGTTGGGAATTGCGATGGCGGCAATGATCAGAATAATTGCCACAACGATCAGCAATTCGATCAGGGAAAAACCAGCCTGGGGAAACTTTGTCTGTGGAAATGTTGTCTTGCGAACCATGGGAAATCGCCCCTTCCGCCGTAATCCGGCGCGCCTAAAGCTTAACACTGACGCGGCTTTTGCGGGAGTCCAGTCTTTATGGTCTGCCCGCGAAACTGCCGCTCCACCCGGGACCGAGGCCCTGCCGCCCTCTGGCCATAGAACTGACCGCGATCCCATTCTTGCAACAATTCTTTGCTTCCTATCGATTGATGCGCAACGCTCCGCCTCGCGATTGCAACCAAATCCTGACCGTTTACCGAACTTTACGCAGATTCCTTCACTGGGGTTTCACGGCTGTATCAGGCTATGCACTCGCACCGTAACTGCCGTCGGAAAAGGCATTCGAGGCAAACCTCCACAGGGGAGAGATGTCGTGCCCGTTCGCATTCTGGTCGCTGATGACAACCCGAGCATGCGAGCTGCCCTGCGGCTTGTCCTCGAAGGCGCCGGACCGTGGGAAATAGTCGAAGCCGCCAATGGCGAGGAGGTTCTCGATCTTGCCCGCACCCAGACTTTTAGCCTCGTCATCCTTGACCTCGCCATGCCCGTCATGGACGGCATCACCACGGCACGCGTGCTCACCGAGAGATATCCGAACCTGCCCATTCTCATGCACACGCTCTATTGGTCGCGCCGGGTGGCGGTCGAAGCTCTAAAGGTGGGGATTCGGAAGGTGATCCCCAAGTCCGACAAGGCGACGGTTCTGAACGCCGTTCGGGAAATCCTCGATGTGGAATCGGCTAAATCGCCGGGTCTTGCAGTCACCTTTGAATCGGCGACGGAAGAAAGCCCTAAGACTCCGTCTGGGTCGACGACCTCTCCGGCACGCAAGGCGGATCAGCCCCAGAGTCCATCGGTTTCTGACGGGTCCGCTCCAAAAGCTTAATCAGCTCTTGTACGAGTTCGCCAAATGTTCGCTTGTCGGTTTTCTTTCGCGATTGGGGCGGAGACGGCTTCAACCAGTTTGCGGTCCTCGCCTGTCATCATCGAGCAACTTGGATTGGAAAAGGGAAGAACCTTCTCTACCGGCAATTTGGTCGATGAAAGTGGACGATTCCGGAGTGAGGCGCCCTGTCCTGGTGCGGCCGTTCCTTTACGCGAACAAGCGGGGCCTAGGCCCTGTCGTCCGGCAAGGCAAAACGAAAATCTCCTTACTTCGCCTGCTTTTCTAATGAGAAGTGGGGATTTTCGACGGAGCGACCGCGGAGAATTTTGACTTTTCCAACGGCTTCGAACTCATTTCTTTTTCTTGCTCTTGTCGCGTGTCGGCGTGGTGGAGTGCTTCGGTTTTTTGGCAGGTTTCGGCGCGGGCTTCGCAGGTTTTGCCGCAGTCTTCTGAGGGGCAGCAGCCGGCTTGCTTTCGACT
Source organism: Candidatus Sulfotelmatobacter sp. (assembly GCA_030037515.1). Lineage (GTDB taxonomy): Bacteria > Acidobacteriota > Terriglobia > Terriglobales > Acidobacteriaceae > Sulfotelmatobacter. The sequence continues at coordinate 4,569 of JASHRE010000294.1, read as the reverse complement.
TTTGCCGGCTTCGCTTTGGCGGGCGCTGCCTCGGGCGCGGGTTTGCCGGCAGCAACAGCAGGGCTCACCGCCGCCTTCTTCCCCTTTGGTCCCGGTTTGCCGCCCGCGGCCTGGGCCCCACTTGCGTCCACAGTTGCTTTCGCCCCTCGTCCGCGGCGAGGCGGTGGCGGCGGTGGCGGCGGTGGCGGTGCAAACGGCTTGAGGAATTTCAGCGTTTCCGTGCGCGATCGCAGCTTCCCATCGAGCAACAGCATGAACACGTCATGCGCAATCTTCGAATACTCCGGTAATTGCGGCGTGATCAACAGCTCGGTCATTTCTGGCAATGGAATCTTCTGCTGTACCTGCCGCCACTTGGTCAGGAAATTCCTGATCTTCTGTTCCACCGATTGCTGCTTCGCCGTCACGGCCAGAAACAGCACCATCTCCGGACGCGAATTGCTCAGCAGATTCCACGTGCGCGACGGTGTGGCCGCTTCCTTGCCCATCAGCCGCTTGGCGAGTTCTTTGGCATGATCTTCAATGTCCCGCCACGCTTCCACCAAATCCTTACGCGGAATCATCCGCTGAATTTCCGAAATGTCTTTCTCCGACATACGCGCCGTCAGAAAATACATGACCGCCGGTCCAGCGTCGGGTGCATAGCCGAGATCCACCATCTGCTGCCGCGTCTTCATCAGCGCCGCCAGGCCATTCGCATCAGCTTTGGCCGAAGTCCAATGCGGATGCAGCACTTCAAGCCAGCCCTCTTTTTCGAGCATCTTCACCACAAACAGCGGATCATCCTCATGCGCCAGCGCCGCGATCTCGTGCCCGATCGAACTGCGTAGGATGTACTCGATGTATTTGCCTTCCTTTGCCGCGTCATACCGCGCCTGGGTACGTTCTTCGAGCGGCCAGTGGAAGCGTGCGGCAAAGCGCGTGGCGCGAAGCAGCCGCGAAGGATCTTCCAGGAACGCATAGTTATGCAAAATCCGGATCAGCTTGGCCTCGATATCCGCGACGCCATTGAAGGGATCGAGCAGGAGCCCGCGCGAGCCTTCATTCAGCGACAGCGCCATCGCGTTGACGGTAAAATCGCGGCGGCGAAGATCTTCATGAATGGTCGCCGGTGCCACGATCGGGGGCTTGCCGGTTTTTTCCCGCTGCTCGGTGCGCGCCATGCTGATTTCCGCCCGCGCATTCCCCGGTAGCGATACGAAAAGCGTGCGGATGTCTTCCTCAATCGCCGTGATCCGCGCCCCGGCTTTTTCCAGATCCTTCTGCAGTTTGAGAGGATTGCCCTGAATCGTAAAATCAAGATCGCGAATGGCAAATCCGCTGATGATGTCGCGAATGGCGCCGCCGGTCAGGTACAGGTTGAGCCCTGCCGCCCGAGCCACATCCTGCACCAGGTTGACGCCTTTGAGTTGGTCAGGCGTCAACCGGAGTTCCATCGTGTAAATGTAATCAGCCATTCACGTTAGCGGCCCAAAGGCCGATCAGGGTAACGCTCGCTCGACTGCCCATCCGGGAATCGATGTTTTCCACAACTTTTCCACATATTGAGGCGCTTACCGCCTCACAGAGGTTGCTTGCTCACCGCAAGTGCCTAAAGAAAAAGCACTTAGGCATCACCAGAACTTTGCTGCAAGCTAAAGAAAATAACACAAGGTTTACAGTTTGGCTACTGCCAAGGCGGATTCCGCGAGTTTCTTGGCGAAAAATGCGAGAATTCAGTTGCCAGTCGCCAATACCCAGTTGCCAGTTCTTTGCGAACGAGGTAAATAGCGCTTCACACGAAAGTCCACCTCGTTCGCCTCGGGCCGGCCGAGGCAAGTGGAAACCGGAAACCGGTTACCGGGTAGGGAAAACCAACCAGGTGCGGTTTTAGATGCCATCGACGCACAAGAAAGTCATCGTCCGCAAGATGGATCGCGATTCCGTCTCGGGATACGTATCTCCGGCAGATTTTGTCCGCGAAGGCAAACTCGAACTGCTCAACACTTCCGGCACCGTCATCGCGATCGATCTGCGCGAAATCAAAGGCGTCTATTTCGTGCGCGAATTCGGCGATTCGGAGTCGCTGATGCGCAAAACTTTCACGTCGCGTCCGCGCTCAGAGGGCCTATGGGTGCGCCTCCGTTTCAAAGACAGCGAAATCCTTGAAGGGCTCATGCCCGCTGACCTGGCGCAAACCATGCCCGAAGGATTTTTAGTCAGTCCTCCTGATCAGCGTTCGAATACGCAGCGAATTTTCGTTCCGCGCTCCGCCTTGGAGTCGCTGACCGTTCTGGCCGTCATTGGCGCCAGCCGACGCAAACGCCGTCCCCAGGATCAGCGTCAAGTCCCCATGTTCGAAGAGTAGTTCCTTCACTGTCCCAGACCTATTCGGGCCGAGGGGTTGGCGACGAAAGCGTGCTGTGTCTTGGTCTTTCGGTTGTTCACTTCCCGGTCTTCACTCGACCTCAATTCTTGCCCGCAATCTTTTAGGCACAGGCGGAATGCTCGATCCACTGATGGGTGAGTTGGGGGCGGAAGTTCTGCCGCAGATTTGTGATCTGTTCCTGCATTCCGGCAACTGCGAAACGGGCTTGGTGCCGGTTATGGCACCCCTGATGACGCCCGAGATAAACGTCTTCGGGCGCCTCAATTTTCGAGCCTACTGCCGCAGAAATCTGGGGTTCTGAATTTCTGTGCCCCGAGAGCGTGCGGTATGTTCCAAGTCCGAGATCACCACCCACCGCATGGTTAAGAGACGGAATCGTAACTTTGTATTCTGGCCCGTGGCTGTGCGCTTGAAGGTTGCTGACTTCGTTTTGCCTTCAACCTGTTGCGATGGACGAACTTTAAACCAGCCCAGTTTAGAAACCTAGACCTTATTGTTTTTCAGCACAATACGCTGGGAAATACGAAATTGATTGCTTGGGGTTCTTCTTGGTTTTGAACTGGGGAAATCGAGCAGGCATCTTTGGATTGAAACAGTTCTGGTAGGCTGTTTTGAGATTGGCGAGAACCGGCTCGGGCGATTGTGAATCAAAATCCTGAGGCCAGGGTTGCTGTTTTTTGAGCGCGGATAATTCATGGGACAGTTGGCGTTGCGGCAGACTCTTATGATTCTCCCGATAGAACGTCTGGCAGCGTCTAATGCCCAATTCCCAATGAATCGGGTTGGTTCCAGGGGAATTTATAAGCTTTGTGCCGCTTAGACATTCTTTTGGTGCTCCGCGTAATTGCGTCGCTATTTGGGCGTCCAAACCACATGGTACTGGCTGGAGAGTACACGAGGTTGTGGTTCGATTTGTATCCTTCTGGAGCCTTTGGATTATTATGCAGGTTATAGGAATATAATGCCAGGCGTTTCCAGTTCTCGCTCACATCCCCATGCCTCAAGGCAGGGCTTTACCGGCTACAACCTTGGGATCGGTGAAATCATGAAACTTTCTGCCATCGCTTCTGCTCTCGGCGCGTCCCTTGAAAACGGCTCGCCTGAAACCGAAATCCGCGGCCTCAACGGTGTCGAGCAGGCCGGGCCGGGTGAACTCACATTCGCCTCGAACCCGAAGTACTTCGCCGCGGCACGCACCACCAAAGCCTCCGCCGTCATCGTCGCGGAAGATTTTCCAGCCGTTCCGACCGCGATGCTCCGCGCGAAAGATCCCTACCTCAGCTTTGCCCGTGCGCTCGAACTCTTTCATCATCCTCTGCGATACGCGCCCGGAGTGCACCCGACCGCGGTGGTTCACACCTCCGCGAAGATCGGCGCCGAAGCGCACATCGGTCCCTACGTGGTCATTGATGAAGACGTCGAAATCGGGGCCAACGCCGTGCTTTTGGCTCACGTCGTGATTTACCGCGGCGTGAAAATTGGCGCAAATTTCTTTGCCCATGCCCACGCCGTCGTCCGCGAGGACTGCTGCATCGGCAACAACGTGCTTCTGCAGAATGGCGTCGTCATCGGCGCCGACGGATTCGGCTTTGCAAAAGCCGCCGACGGACAATGGCACAAAATTCCCCAGCCCGCCTCCGTGGTCATCGGCGACGACGTCGAGGTGCAAGCCAACTCCTGCATCGACCGGGCCAGCGTCGATGGTACCCGCATCGGACGCGGCACCAAGATCGACAATCTCGTCCAAGTTGGTCACGGATCCCAAGTCGGCGAAGACGTTTTGGTCTGCGCTCAGGTTGGGCTTGCCGGATCAACCGAAATTGGAAACAAGGCCATTCTCACCGGACAAGTCGGCGTCGTGGGACATTGCAAAGTCGGCGCGAATGCCATCGTCACGCCACAAAGTGGAGTCGCCAACGACGTCCCGGCGGCAGCGATCGTAAGTGGAGCTCCCGCCGTCGATCACAAAGCCTGGTTGAAGTATTCGGCCATCCTGCCCCGCCTGCCCGAAATCGCCCGCGCCCTCAGAAAAAAAGGATAATTCAAGGAATGTAGGGACAGCCGCCCGGGGTCTCCAGCGCGCCCGGCTTTAGCGTGATAGGGCGGGAGGCGCCGGCGTCCCCGGCGCGCACGAAGCGGCCGACGGCCGCTCCTTTAGGGCGGATTCGAAAACGAATGCGGCGCGCGGTTTTTTTCTTCAT
>JASHRE010000293.1 GCA_030037515.1 Candidatus Sulfotelmatobacter sp. | reverse complement strand
GGAAGGCGCGTTCAAAGCCTGAACTGCGGTTCTTGTTGATCTGCACGGATCCCTGAACATCGCTGAGACGCACAATGCGCGCTTGCGAGGAAGCCGTTGCTGGAACCGTGATCAAAGAAGATGCGGTGAGAAGAACCAAACCTGAGAGGAAGCGGGTGGACATACGGAGCCCCCTTTTGGCGTCTTTGGGCATATTAGAACACTTTTTGCCTATAAGAGTTGTCAAAATTTGTGAAGGGCAGGAATTCCCCCCCCAAAGGGGCTCGGTCAGTCGGGGGCCCCTAACGGGCCCCGAACGGCCGCTCTTCCACCTTCGGCGTCAGTGGGCGCCGGAAGCCAGATCGCCCATATCCATGATCCGCTGGGCGCGAGAGCGAGCCACGTTCATCACGGAGGGATCGTCGTACACCTTTTGCAGGATGGGCTTGACGGCTTGCAGTTCAACGAGGCTGCCGCTGCGGGCTTCGTCTTCCATACGCTTCAGCTCATCGTCGAGGGCGAGCTTCTGATAGCGATGCTCGAACACGATGTGACGGCCGAATTCCAATGTCGCGGCCATATTCTGAAAGACGGTCGTTAACTGCTCGACGGCGGGAACGGGGGAATAAACGTACTCGGCAGAATTGTTGCGCTGGCCGTCGGTATAAACGAGTGTCTTTTTTCCGGTAAAGGCCAGCTTGCGATTGCCAGAGTCGATCTTTCCCGAAAAATAGTGAGCCTGGGACACCAATTGGAAGATGCGCGCGCGGGTTGCGTCCGAGACGGTGAAATCGCTGGCGTAGTTGTCGCGGTCGTCAGACTGGTCAGAAACTTTCGCAGTGCAGGAATAATGGGCCTGGCCATCGGACGAGATCGAAATGGTGTAGTGGTCGGGAACGGAGTTGGGAAAGTCCAGAGAAAAACTGACCGTGGCTGGGTCGGCTGCCCAACAGGAGGCGGCCCAGAGCGTAATCAACCCCGATAACAGCAGACCGAGGCTAACCATTGAGCGACGATGGCAACGACAGAACCTGGCGGCAACTGCGGGATGGCAATTTGACATGGGGGCAGCATCCTGGACAGATCTGAAGGAATTATGCCAAAAAATCGTCGCTGCGGTTGCCCGATTCTGTTTAACCGTAGTAACTGCACTTGGAGTCAAAGGCTTGGGCACGCAAAAAAGAATCGCAGACGACACACGGATACGAGGCAAGCTGGCGCTTTTGTTCAACTTCTTCGGTTCAACTTCGATCAGCTTCTTGCCTTTAACCGGCGCTCGCACGCTGGCGGTTCCGCGTCACTGCCGTGTGCAGATGGCAGATGGCGATGGCGAGGGCATCGGAGGCGTCCATGGGTTCGGGCACGGAAGGTAGATCAAGAAGACGAGTGACCATGGCCTGCACTTGCGGTTTTTCCGCGCGTCCGTAGCCGACGACGGAGGACTTGATGGTTAAAGGAGAATATTCGGAAACCTCCAGGCCGGCGGACGCGGCCGCGAGCATGGCGACCCCCCGGACCTGGCCCAGCTTCAGCGCTGACTTTATGTTCAGCGCATAGAAGACGTCTTCGATGGCCACTTCATCGGGCTGATAGTCGGAGATGAGTTCTCCTAGTTTCGTGAAAATGCGGGAAAGCCGACGCGGCAGGGCCTCGCGTGGGGAAAGCTTGACGGCTCCGCAGACCAGGCAACAGAGCTTGCCGGCGGCGAGCATCTCGACCACGCCGTAGCCGGTATATTCTCCCCCACAATCGATGCCAAGCACGCGCACGGTCAGTTCCCGGTTCTCAGAAGAGGCTACACGGTTCGAGTTCAATTGCAAGTACTCATTACGCTGCCCCTCCTGCTCAGGGAAGCTGGCCGGGCGAGCCGGGCGGACGCGGGCGTCGCTACACTTCTTCCCGCTTTGCAATTCAGCAACTCGAACGATTTTGCCCGATAGTTTCGTTTCGGCGGCTGGGTTTGGTGTTACTCTATAGTTTCCGAACGACTGCCACTCCTTGAGTTTCGGGGCCTTTCATCTCGCCTCTGCACCCGGAGTGCATTCCGAGGATCTTCTTTTCGAACTCATACCTTTGGGAGCACGCAATGAGAATCGGCATTTTGACTGGCGGCGGCGATTGCCCCGGCTTGAATGCAGTGATCCGCGCCGTGGTGCGCAAGGGCATTTTTCATTATCACGACGAAGTACTGGGATTTATGGAGGGCTGGCGCGGGCTGATTGAAGACAAGACGATGGCCCTCGACTTGGACGCGGTCAGCGGCATTTTGCCCCGCGGCGGAACGATTCTGCGGACGTCGCGCACCAATCCGTCGAAGCGTCCGGATGGCGTGCAGCGCTGCTTGGCGACGTTGGCCAAGCACCAGATCGATGCGCTGGTGGCGATTGGAGGCGATGATACGCTGTCGGTCGCGCAAAAGATGCACGAGGCGGGAGCCAACGTCGTGGGAGTACCGAAAACCATCGATAACGATCTGGGTGGAACCGATTACACGTTCGGCTTTGATACCGCCTGCAACATCGCCTGCGAGGCGATTGACCGCGTGCATACCACGGCCGAGGCGCACAATCGCGTAATGGTCGTGGAAGTCATGGGACGCGATGCGGGCTGGATTGCCCTTTACAGTGGAATCGCCGGGGGCGCCGATGTGATTCTGATTCCGGAACGGCCGTTCGACGTTGACAAGGTTGCGGAATCGATTCAACAGCGGCACGAGCGGGGACGTTATTTTTCGATCGTGGTTGTGGCGGAGGGGGCAAAATTTGCTGAGGGGGCCGGCGCACCGGTCGTGCAGGACATGGGCAAAGACGAATTCGGGCACGCCAAACTCGGCGGGATTGCCAACATTCTGGCGCGCGAAATCGAGAAGCGAACCGGCTTCGAAACGCGGGCTGTCGTTCTGGGCCACATTCAGCGGGGCGGTTCGCCGAGCGCGTTCGACCGTGTGCTGGCAACCCGCTACGGGCTGGGCGCCATCGACATGGTCCATCGCGGAGAGTTCGGATGCATGGCAGCGCTGCGGGCGAATAAGATCGTTTCGATTCCGCTGACGGAAGCCATCTCGCGCAATCGCACGGTCGATGACGAGATGATCCAGATCGCCGCGGGATTGTTCGAGGAGATTGGCGCGAAGGAAGCCGCGACCAGCTAAGGTGGGGGCGGGCTGGGAGTCGGCTCGGGTCGCGGTCCGGTATGCGGCAGGCTTGCCTTCGAAGCGGAGAGTTCTCGGGAGCACTTCGGCAGAGGGCGCCGAGTCGGATCCTGGGTCAGATTTGTTACTCAGCGTTCTCCCCGGCCTTCTCCGCGCTCCTCCGCGGCTGATGCTTCGACGAGCACGGGTGTTGTTCTGCCCTCCGGCTGGCTTCCCTTTAGTTCAGTTGCTTCATCGGCGGAATCAGATTGCGAACCATGGTGCCTGGCGATGCCCACAAGATCTTCGTCACGATCGCTCCGTGGCTGCTGATCATTATTGAGTCCGTTCTGGTCATCGCGGCAGTCGCGTTGGTTTTTGTGTCGGCGCGGCGCGGCAAAGCCGCCGCGGTTTTCCTGTCGAACAATTCCTGGTTTGCGCGCCTCGCCCGGCGAAAAACACTGGCGATAATCGCGGTTGGCGTCAGTACGCTTGCGCTGCGGGTAGCGATAATTCCGATTTGGTGCGTGCCCCAGCCGATGTGGCACGACGAGTTCAGCTTTTTACTCGCCGCTGATACGTTCGCCCACGGTCGGCTCACCAATCCCAC
>JASHRE010000292.1 GCA_030037515.1 Candidatus Sulfotelmatobacter sp. | reverse complement strand
CAGAGTCAGCTGTCCTGCCGTTGAACGAGGGGGCAGTTGGTTGGTTGGAGCCGGAGGTCCGGCTGGATCGATTGTAAGGTTCATTCAGAATGCGGTCAATCGCGATGATCACGATCGTGGCCGCATCGGTTCACTCTTGGATGTAGCGTATCGGGAGGCAGCGTTAGAATTCGTGCAGTCCAACCAAGAGATCCTTGCTGCTTGGTGGAAGTTCGCATCCAGGCCTGGAGTGAAACATGAGTGACGTTTTGGAGAAGACTGCCAATTATTCCGAAATCGCGCGGCGTCCGCTCGAAGCGGAGCAATGCACGCTAGTCGTGATTGATGTCCAGGAAAAGCTGTTGCCGCCGATCTTTCAGAAGGAGGAACTTGTCCGGAACGCGCAGTTGCTCATTCGCGCGGCCCGAATTTTGAAAATTCCGACGCTGGTCAGCACGCAATACGCCAAGGGACTGGGTAACACTGTGCCGGAAATCGCATCTCTGCTGCTGGGAGTGGACGCGGTCGAGAAAACGGTGTTCTCCTGTTTCGGGAGCGAAGTTTTCTGCTCGGTTCTCAACCGACTGCCGGGCCAACGTGACACGCTGCTGTTGTGCGGGATGGAAAGCCATGTCTGCGTGATGCAGACGGCCCTGGCGGCGCTGGGGAAAGGATATCTAGTGCACGTGGCATCGGACGCGGTCGGCTCGCGCACAAAATGGAATTGGAAGATTGGTCTCGACCGCATGCGCGCGGCTGGCGCGGTGATCTCGTCGACGGAAATGATGATCTACGAACTGATGCGGGTGTCATCATCGGGCGCATTTAAGGAATTGTTGCCTCACCTGAAAAGATAACAACCACTCACGGGGTCACGTAAAGGCGTCTTTCAGTCAGAAGCTTTGAACGCGCAGAACACAGAGGCGGTCGCAGAGTCCACGCGGAAATCTCATGCAAGCTTCTGTTCCTTGAGACGAGAACGACCTACGCCGTCAGGGCCTTGCTATACTGCGAGCGCATGTTGAAAGCCACGCTCGAACAAGGTCAGCGCGCGACGGACGCGGCGCTCGACCGCCTGATTCCAGCTGAAACCCAGCATCCCGTCTCGATTCACAAAGCCATGCGGCACAGCGTTTTTGCCGGAGGCAAGCGCCTGCGTCCCGTGCTTTGCATCGAAGCTGGACGAATGATTGCCGGTTCAGTACCCGACGGAATCGAAGAACTCGGCGCTGCGCTTGAGATGTTACACACCTATTCTCTGATTCACGACGATCTTCCTGCCCTCGACGACGATGATTTGCGACGAGGCCGGCCAACATGCCACAAGGCATTCGGTGAAGCGATTGCCATCCTCGCCGGCGATGCGCTGCAAACGCAGGCCTATGAAGTGCTGGCACGACTCGAGTGTCGGGCAGAGGCACGCGTGCACATCATCGAAGAAATTGCGCTCGGCACGGGAACGGTCAATGGAATGATCGGCGGACAGGTCGTCGATCTCGAAGCCGAGCACACACACCCAACCGCGGAGATGCTGGAGTACATTCATCGCTCGAAAACGGCGGCGTTGATCACCGCAAGTCTCGTCAGCGGCGCGATCTATGCTGACGCGAAAAACAAAGAGGTCGAAAAACTGCGCGCCTTCGGGCTGGGCATTGGGCTGGCGTTTCAGATCATCGACGACGTGCTGGATGTGACGCAGACCTCCGAACAACTCGGAAAAACTGCCGGCAAAGACACGGCATCGGAAAAAGCGACGTATCCGGCGCTGTTTGGACTCGCGGCGTCGCTCGCGAAAGCGGATTCACTCGTGAATGATGCCTTCAGCGAACTAGAGAGTTTTGGCGAGCGCGCCGAGACGTTGAAGGAGCTGGCGAGATATCTGGTGGAAAGAAAGAAATGAGCCCGAACAAACTGGGCGCTCAAGCGCTTGACATCCTGGCTCTGGCGGCGCATCGCGACGACGTTGAACAAACTTGCGGCGGGACATTGCTGAAAGCCGCGCAAAACGGGCAACGCACGGGCATCCTCGACCTGACTCAAGGCGAGATGGGGACGCGCGGGACCGCGGAAGATCGCGCGAAAGAAGCCGCCGACGCCGCGAAAATTCTGGGAGTAGGCTGGCGGCGCGCGCTCGATATCCCCGACGGCCGCGTCGAAAACATATGGGAGAACCGGTTGAAGGTCGCCGCGGTCATCCGCGAAACGAAGCCGCGAGTGCTCATCCTTCCCTACTGGAAAGGACGGCATCCTGATCACTACACAGCCTCGATCCTCGGCTATGAAGCTTGCTTTTTGGCCGGACTTGCAAAGCTAGAGCTCGGACCCCAGAACTCGGACGTTGGACAAAGCACCTCGGGATCGCTTCCTCCGCATCGGCCTTTCAAGATCATCTACGCGACACTTTATTACGACATCCGGCCGACATTTGTGGTCGACATCAGCGACCAGTTCGAAGGCAAGCTTGCATCGATCATGGCCTACACATCGCAATTCTCCGATCAGGAAGCGGGCAAGGACCTGTTCCCGGCACACGATGAGATCCGAGCCCGCGTCTCGGCGATGGCGTGCTTTTACGGCATGCTGGGAGGAGTGACCTATGCAGAGCCGTTCCTCCAAAAGGAAGTCGGATTGGTGGAGGATCTGCTGGCCATTCCGGTCAAATCGATATAGCTTGGTGGCAGGTCAGTTTGAAAATGGAAGCGATCCAGAACGCGCGGTATTGCGTCGCCTGCCAGAGCCCTTGCGGGCTGGGGACCCCGGTTCGCGCGGATCCGCCAGAACCTTGGCTGCGCAAAATCGGATTGTTTGGAATGACAGACAAACTGACCCACTATCTGGCCGATTGCGGGGTTCTGTGCCGGCGCGCGAACGGAACATTGCCGCTGTGCTAGCCTACAAATGTTTGTCTTGTGTACGCGCGAAGGTATTGGCTCGGATTGATCCTCTCCCTTTATGGTCAACTCAGAAAATCTGCGGCTGGCGTTGTTGTCTGCGGGCGTGCTGGGTTTCCGGCACGGGCTGGATTACGACCATATCGCGGCGATCACCGATATCAGCAGCGTGCAAGCCAGGACGAGCGACGCGATGAAGTTCGGCCTGCTCTATGTGGCTGGCCACGCCACGACGATTGCAATTCTGGGCGCAGCGGCCATAGGGTTCCGGCTTTCACTCCCGGCCGCCAGCGACCGCTGGGCAGAACGTCTTGTGGGCATCACGCTCCTGATTCTCGGCCTCTACGTCCTCGGAACTTTCTTCCGGCCATCGTCGGGTCATCATCATGCTCGCCCGCGCACACGCATCACGCTTTTAGTCAATGGCGTGCTGTGGTTCTATTGGCGGCTGAGCCGCATTTTCGGCGGCACGCGCGTCGCCGCGCCGCAACTGTTCAAAGATGGATACGGAACCAGTTCAACATTCCTGGTGGGAGTGATTCATGGGCTGGGCGCGGAGACTCCCACACAGCTGCTGCTGTTTCTGGTGGCCGCGAATCTGGGTGGGACCGGAGCCGGCCTGCTCGGTCTGCTGATGTTCATTCTTGGTCTGCTGGTCATGAACACGCTGATGTGCGGGGTGGCCGCGGGACTGTTTTCGCTCGACAAGCTCCGCAACTGGCTCGGCCCGGCCGCGGAATCCCAAGGACTCCTGGCCCGGGGTGTGAATGCGATGTTGAACGCGGTCAGCGCCAACGCATTGAATAGTCTCACCCTTCTTACTTCTGCTTACAGCATCGTGGTCGGGGCGATCTTCCTGCTGGGAGCGGCCGACAAGCTGCCATCGCTGACCTGATCGATTACGCCTGAATCCTTCTGATGAAATCGATCCATTCTTCGGGGCTAGCGCCCACCTCACGCCGAAGCGCAAAGCAGTTTCCGGCGCATTGGCGGCACGACTGAAGTCGTGCCCTTCCCAATCTTCGATAGCTACCAAAGGTCGCACCTTCGAAAGCATTGGAGTGGTCGGAGCTTAGCCTGCTGGTGCATTCTGGTGGACCGTTCCATCGGCCGATTACTGCCGTAATCTCAGCTACCCGATTACCGTTGACCGGCATGACGATGGCTCCGTAGATTGCCAGCAGGGGGTTGTATGAAAGACATTCACGAGGTCCTGCGCCAGAAGCAGGCAAAGTACGCCCAGCTGGGGAAGCAGATCGAGATGCTGCAGCAAGCAGCCGAAAAGCTGCGCGAAGTAGCGCCGCTGCTGGCCGAAAGTGACGACGAGGATAACGCCGTGTTGGCCGAGTGCGACGACTCTGCGGTCTTAGCCGAAGCGGCCAAGGCCGGCGCAGGTTCCGGTAGCGCCGCTTCCTCCAAAGGCGGCCGCCCCGCCGCACCCCGGTGGCCGTAAGATTGGCTCGATTGGCCGTCGGATTCGATTATGACTCTTCAAGCACTACTGGTTTCCAGCGATAACGCTGCGGCCGACGTTTTGGGCGGGATCCTGCCTGCGCTCGGCTTTGCCATGGATCGCTGCACCGATCCGGAAGCGACCAGCACGCGAATCCAGCAGCAAAAATTCGACGCTATCATCACCGACTATGACGATCCTAAAGGCGCCAACGATGTTCTCGCGTTGGTAAGGCAGCTCGGGCTCGGCTCGCTCAGCGTGGCCCTCGTCGCAGACGTCAGCAAAGTCCGCGAGATTCTCAATGGCGGTGCGCAGTTCGTCCTTTATAAGCCGCTTTCCGATGATGCCGTACGCGCCGGCTTGCGACCGGTCGCCGCTCTATTAAGCCGCGAACGGCGACGTGCCTTTCGCGTTCCAGTACAGGCTCCAGTCGAGATCACTGCTGGGGAAGGCCGCAAGCTCGATGGCATTCTTCTCGATCTTTCAGAAACCGGCATGGATGTGCTGACGGCTGAGCCTCAGGTCGCCGGTTCGTCGTTGAAATTTCACCTACAATTGCCCGATGGCGGTCCCCAACTCGACACTCAGGGCCGCGTGGCCTGGGCGAATCCCAACGGACAGACCGGCGTTCACTTCCTCGACATGCCGGAGGCTCTCGGCTCGCAGCTGAGGGCCTGGTTGAAAGCGGCTGCGGCCGCAAACTCCAGCGAGAGCGACGAAGTTGTACCGCACTGCAAGCTGACCGACTTGAGCCTTGGCGGATGTTACGTGGAAACCGACGCGCCTTTTCCCGAGCGTGCACTGATCGATCTCTGCTTTAAGACGGGCGAACTTGAAGTTCATACCGAAGGCATGGTGCGGGTCGCGCATCCTGGGCATGGCATGGGAGTCGAGTTCCCTTCACGAACGGCCGAACAGCGCGCTCAAGTTGAAAATCTAATCAACTTCCTGCGCAGCAGCCGCGACACAACTCCTGAATTGATGATCTCGCCGCGGGCGCTGGTCGCCGATCTGTCTCAATTCGAAAGTGGTGAACCTGCTGATGCAACTTCGGAAATGGAAGATCTGCTGCTCGAACTCCTTCGCCGTGGAACTTCGCTGCAGCAGGAACAATTTCTCTCCGAACTGCGCCACCAGCGCAGCCCCGAAGGCGTAGCTTCCGCGTAAGGTCGCGGTTACTTCCACTTTTAATCCCGCCCAATTCTTCTTCCTCGTTATTCAAAGGATTGACGCTGCTTGCCGACGTCTCTGATTCGTTGAAGGGGGCCGAACAGCCTCCCGGTCATGAGTGGGACAGTGGTTTGCGCGGGAATTGGAGTCGGCGGGAATGATTAGCAGAGGCAAGTGAGAACCGAGAGGCTTCGGCCGTTCGGACGTAGATCGAAGAGCCCGAACGTCCATGCTGGCTCGGGCTCCCTAAGGCTTCTTTGTTTGCGCGATCTCCCCAGTGGCCGCACGATATCGAAGCTGCGTTGCGCTCCGATTTCAGCAATATGAATTCTGAGTTAAATGTAGACTAGGTCATTTGCAGGCGGGTGAATCCTGAGCAGAGAGCTGAATGCATTTTCGGCGAACGAGCGCAAGAGCGGTTCACGCAACCCAGAGCCCCGGATCGACGAAACGATCTCGCCGCTTTGGGCTCCTTTGTTGGCCATTGCTGCAGCCGCATTCTCAGTTGAAATTCCCTTTTTCTTCTTCGGAACACCCTCCGGACACGACGTCGAATTCCATCTTTATTCATGGCTCGAAGTTCTGGCGCAGTGGAAGCATGGCACTCTGGTGCCGCGCTGGGCAGCGATGGCGCACTTCGGCTCTGGTGAGCCGCGATTCATCTTTTATCCGCCAGCCTCATTGACGTTGGGCGCAATCATCAGCGCGATCGTTCCCTGGCGATTCGCGTCGCCGGTTTACATCTGGTTCGTACTGTTGCTGGCGGGATCGTCGATGTTCGTGTTGGTGCGCCGATGGCTGCCGATGAACGACGCGATTTTCGCCGCGGCGCTTTATGCGGTGAATCCGTATCATCTCGTCATCGTTTACTGGCGCAGCGCCTTCGCTGAATTGCTGGCCAGTTGCCTGGTTCCCTTGCTGCTTCTCTTTGCGTTGAAAACGGCAGATGGGGAACGACGCGCCTGGACTTTTCTCTCATTTGTACTGGCTGCAGCCTGGCTGACCAATGCTCCTGCAGCCGTAATGATTCATTATTCGCTGGCGCTTCTCATCCTGCTTTTCGCATGGCAACGGCGATCGCCGAAACTTCTGCTCGCCGGAGCAGGTGCCGTCCTGCTCGGCGCCTGCCTGGCTGCGTTTTACCTGGTCCCTGCAATCTATGAACAAAAGTGGGTGAACATCGCAGAGGCCGTGTCGCAGGGATCGCGGCCGCAGGATAATTTTCTTTTCATCCACACCATCGATCCCGATCACGACGCCTTCAATCGCATCATTTCGTGGATTGCCGTGCTGGAAATTGCCGCCACATTGACTGCAGCCTGGGCAGGCAGAAAGTGGCACCAATCCCGGCCGGAACTGTGGAGCGTGCTCCTAACCTGGGCGGTTGCCTGCAGCCTTGTCATGTTTTCCTTGAGCGGCGTTTTTTGGAAATATCTTCCCAAGCTCGAATTCATGCAATTCCCCTGGCGATGGCTGCTGTGCCTGAGCATGATCTTCGCGGTGTTTGTGACCGTCGGCTGGCGGAACTGGTGGACTCGGGCTTCTCTATGCGCCGTCGCGGTGGTTGTGATTGCGCTGGCATGGGTCCGCATTCAGTCGCCTTGGTGGGACAATCGCGCCGACCTGAAAGAAATGCAGGACAACATGATCGATCAGATCGGCTATGAGGGCACCGATGAATATACCCCGGTGGGGGCCGATCCTTCCGCAATCGACAAGGACGTCTGGAAGGTAAAAGTGGAGGGCAGCGCTCATGCCGCACTTCATGTTTACAAGTGGGACGCGGAATCAAAATACTTCACAGCCGAGATGTCGGCTCCCGATCAGCTTGCGCTGAAGCTGTTCGCGTATCCGGCATGGAGGGTCTTAGTCAACGGCCGGGCTGTGCAGACGGGGAAGAGAAAGAGTACAGGGCAAATTCTCGTTCCGGTTGACGCGGGAATGAACCGAGTACAAATCACATTCGTTCAAACCATGGATCGAAAACTCGGAGGTTTGATCTCGTTGCTAACGGTTTTCACGTTTCTTCTTGGGGTTCCCGAGACCCGGCGGCGAATCCAGGGACGGAGAAGTGTCTTCCGGCGTTGAGAGGATACGCCAGGCTATGCGACGAGTTTTGATTGCCACGTCAAATCCCGGCAAGCTCCGCGATTTCGCGGGCGCTGCGCGAGCGCATGGAATCGAAATCGCCGGAATCCCGAATCTTGCATCCCTCCCGACTGTTGTCGAAGATGGAGCCACCTTCGAACAGAACGCGCGCAAAAAAGCGGAGGAATACAGCCGCTACGTCCCGGGGGAGATTGTCGTGGCCGACGACTCGGGCCTGGAAGTCGACGCATTGAACGACGAGCCAGGAGTGCATTCGGCGCGCTACGCGGCTCCGGACCTGCACGGCAAACAGCCGCACGAAGCCGATGCGAATACAGATGACGAAGCCAATAACGCGCGAGTGCTGCGCGAACTAAAGAATGTTCCGCCGGAAAAGCGCACAGGACGTTTCGTTTGCGTACTCGCGGCCGCCTGCGAGGGAAAAACACTGGCCACGTTTCGCGGAACCGTGGAAGGAATCATTTTGGATATGCCGCGTGGGACGAATGGCTTTGGATACGATCCGCTGTTCTACTTTCCACAAATCCGGAAAACCTTCGCAGAATTGAGCGCCGAAGAGAAATCACGCCACAGCCATCGTGGAGCAGCCTTCCGCGCCTTTCTAGACTGGTATGATCAAAGCCTTCATTCGTCCGACGCTTGTTTCTGACGCAACCTCTCGGGCACTGCTTCCTCCTCAGGCACGATCTGCTTGTATCCAAGTTTATTTCTGATGCGAGTTGTGTTATGTGCGATGTTCGGTGCGAAGTCGAACGGGTTGTCGTCATCCGTCTTTACTCCGGACGAGGGCATCCAGACCAGCCGCTCGCCGATCGTCGGGGTATATTCCTCGCCCTCGTTGTAAATGTGATTTCGCGGCCCGCGGATGATTGGCCGCCAGTGCCACGTCGGCTGCAACATTTTCGACATAGCCGTGCGTCCATCGCCCGGTCGGATGATTCCGGTCTTGGTATACGGTTGCCAGATTCGCATCGCTACCAGGACCGTATACCTTGGGGAGACGCAGAACTTCTGACTCCATCCGCTGTTGATCGCGATTTCTTCTGCAACGATCGTCTCGTACCAATATTCCAGCGCGTGGTTTGGGCAGCGGGCTTGCGATAGGGGAAGCGCGCTGTGCGCAACGGGGATCGCTGAGACAACGCGTCCTCTTCAACCGTTTCCCGCCTCGTGTCCCCGGCATACCGGCCATGGCGCGGTACACACGGCCATGGCGTGCACAACGATCTCTGGCTGGAACTCGAACACCTGGCGGAGAAAATTTCTCAACCAAGAGCGGGTCGACAAATTCGCGTCCCCACGTGGCAACTCGATCTGTGTGTGCCGCGATGAAAAATTGCAACGTCGAGGTCGGCGCCAGCGAGTTGTCGCACAACCCCCGAGCCGATAAACCCCGTCCCGCCGATGAGCAGGATGCGCATAACATCAATCGATCTTGGCCGAGTGATCTTCTGATTGGCTTGGACCGACAACTGGGCAACCGCTTTCGTTTCCTTGACTTCACTTCTCACGCGGTCAGATAATGTGAGGTTATTTTCTCACAGCGCCTTCATAGGAGTCTTTTTCGTGGCGTCTGCCACCAGTCCTGCGTCCGAGTTCGTCAAAGAGGACAAGAAATACCTAGCGGGTGGGGTTGCTCCCTTGCGCGCCGGTCAGGGTACCTCTTTTTTCTGGCGTCGATTGCATTCGCTGACCGGCATCATTCCGGTCGGAGCCTTTCTGTTTGAGCACATTCTGATCTCGAACGCTACCGCGATCAGCGGACCGGCGGCCTACGCGCGTCAAGTCAATTTTCTCGCCAACCTACCGCTGGTCTTTTTTCTGGAGCTGTTTGGGATCTGGCTGCCCATTGCGTATCACGGTCTCTATGGCTTTTACATCTGGTATCGCGGCAACTCGAACCCGATTGCCTATCCCTGGACCGGCAATTGGATGTACACCCTGCAGCGCTGGACCGGCGCCATCGCTTTCATTTACATCGGCTGGCATGTTTACACCATGCGCTTTTCCGGGTCCGACCTGCACATGTATCCCGAACTTTCTTTCGGCAAGGTGCAGCATGAGGTGCTTCAAGCGCCGCTATTGCTCTTCTATACAGTCGGACTGCTCGCCGCCTCGTGGCACTTCGCTTACGGTATCTGGCTGTTTTGTGCGAAGTGGGGGATCGTCTCCGGCGAAGTGGCGCGCAAGAGGTTTCTCGCAGTCTGCCTGGCATTTTTCATCGTAATGAGTGGCGTGGGACTGGCGAGCTTGACATCGTTCCGCTCGCATCCGCAGCAACCCGACCAGCCCGGAGACGTGGGTGACCGGCAAATGACGCAGATGAGATAAGACGTTTTCGATAGAGAAGTCCTTGATAAGGAAATCATGGCAGCACCAAGGATCATCGTTGTAGGTGGAGGGTTGGCAGGACTCGCCGCGGTCATCAAGATCGCCGAAATGGGGGGCCATGTCGATCTGTTTTCGATCGTGCCGGTAAAGCGGTCGCACTCCGTTTGCGCACAGGGTGGCATCAACGCGGCAAAAAATCTGAAGGGCGAGGGCGACTCTACCTGGCAGCACTTGGACGACACGGTTTACGGCGGGGACTTTCTCGCGAATCAGCCGCCGGTCAAGGCGATGTGCGAAGCCGCGCCCGGCATTATCGATCTGCTCGACCGCATGGGCGTGCCTTTTAATCGCACCCCGGAAGGATTGCTCGATTTCCGCCGCTTCGGCGGAACTCTGTACAACCGCACTGCATTCGCCGGGGCGACTACCGGCCAGCAGCTTCTTTACGCGCTCGATGAGCAAGTCCGCCGCTACGAATCCGAAGGAAAAGTAACGAAGTACGAGCATTGGGAATTCCTCTCGGCCGTGCTCGACGGGAACCGCGTCTGTCGCGGCATTTGCGCGATGGATCTGCGTTCGATGGAAGTCCGTACCTTCCCTGCCGATGCGATCATTATTGCGACCGGCGGCATCGGCGCCATTTTCGGCAAGTCGACGAACTCGGTCGTCTGCACCGGATCGGCGCAGTCGGCGCTGTATCAGCAAGGCTGCTATTACGCCAACGGCGAGTTCATTCAGGTACACCCAACGTCGATTCCCGGTGAAGACAAGTTGCGTCTGATGTCGGAGTCGGCGCGCGGCGAAGGCGGACGCGTGTGGGTTCCCAAGACTCCTGGCGACAAGCGCGATCCGAAATCGATTCCGCAGAGCGAGCGCTGGTACTTTCTGGAAGAGTGGTACCCGAAGTACGGCAATCTGGTTCCACGCGATGTCGCGACACGCGCCATCTTCAAGGTGGTCTACGAGTACAACCTCGGCATCGATGGCAAGCCGATGGTCTATCTCGATCTGACGCATATCGATCGCAAAATCCTCGATCGCAAACTGGAGGGCATTCTCGAAATCTACGAAAAATTTGTTGGCGACGATCCGCGCGACACGCCCATGAAGATTTTCCCCGGCATGCATTACACCATGGGCGGGCTATGGATCGACTTCGACCAGGCCACGAACGTTCCGGGAATTTTTGCGGCCGGTGAGTGCGAGTATCAATATCACGGCGCGAACCGTCTGGGCGCCAATTCGCTGGTGTCATGCATTTTCGGCGGAGGCGTCGCCGGGC
>JASHRE010000031.1 GCA_030037515.1 Candidatus Sulfotelmatobacter sp. | reverse complement strand
CCCATTCCGGGCTCCGGCATCGGCAACAAGGGCTTCAGCCGCGTAGGCTTCACCGGGCAGTTCTATTTCACTCAACACTTTGACCTCAACGTGGTGACGCAACACGGCGAAGATAATGCTTGGTTTGGTCAAGGCTACGGCAACGCAATCGGCACCGACGGAAACGGCGGTGTAACCTGCACGGGACCGCAGCTGGTGACACCCGGCTGCCCGGCCAACAACGTTCCCGGAACGGTTCTGCCCGTAGGATCTCGGTCTCCGATTTGGAACGGTGTAACCTTCGAAGCCCGTTACGTATATAGTCCGCAGCTGATCTTCATCGGAGTCTTTGAAGCGGAGCGCATGTCGCAGCAGGCCAACGGCCCCCTATACTCCCCGGTTGTCACAGCACCTAACGGGATCAATACCGGGCCCACCGCTTCCAACTTCGGGAACATTAACAACTACAACGCGATCATCCGCTACAACCCGTTCATGACAAGCCGCGCCGGTATGGCCTTGCAGAGCGAATTCAACGTATTCCACCAAATCGGCACTGGACCGAGCGGCACCAACACCAACACCAGCGAGCTTTTGCTGGGATTAGATTTCGACTTCTAAGGAGAGGGAGACAAATGAACTCGCAATTGATGCGATGGCTGCGGCTATTGTCGATGCTCGGTTTCTTTGCCGTACCTACTCTTGTGGTGGCGCAGCTCACCCGGTCACAGCAAGAAGAGTGGCTGCATACGCCGGCGGTCACCAGCCATGTCGGTGACATCACCGGCGACGCAAATTCCGGCCGTGTGAAAGGCGACTATCGGCGCTACTGCGTTGGCTGCCACGGCGAACTTGGCGACGGCAACGGAGAAGTCGCGCAATGGCTGGATCCGCCAATGTGGCCCAAGCCGCGCGATTTCCAGTTGGCCATCTTCAAGTGCCGCTCGACTCCGACTGGAACGCTGCCAACAGATGAGGACCTCTATGACACCATCGGTCGTGGTCTGGACCGCTCGGCCATGCCGATCTGGAACGTATTTACCAAGCAGCAGCGCGTCGACCTGGTTGCCTGGATCAAGCATTTCTCGCCGCGCTGGCAGACGGAGAAGGCAGGAACTCCCATCCAAATTCCGTCTGAGCCAGAGGTTACTGCGGACCGGATAAAAGCAGGGCAGGATGTGTTCGCGCGGGTGCAATGCTGGAAATGCCATGGCGTGACGGGCGAAGCCAACGGGCCGTCGGCTGCGACTTTGACGGACGATCAGGGTCGGCCCATCGCCCCCTTTAACTTTACCGACGGTTCCCGTCCCAAGTGCGGCTCGACCGATCAGGACATCTATCGCATCTTCATGACCGGTTTGGATGGAACACCCATGCCGTCATTCGCGGACAACATCAAGCCGGACGAAGCCTGGGATCTGGTGTTCTATCTGCGAACGCTGCAACCGCACAACGAATTCAACGGACGCGAGAGAGAGATTGCGAAACAAATCGGCTTGAAGCCTTTGAACGCGCTGAAACTCTCGCAATAATTTCAAGATCAGGCACGGTATCAGGGAGAAATTCAATGAATGCGCATCATCCACAAAAGTTCGCAGCAGCGATGCTGGTTGCAATTCTGATCTGCATCGGCGCGGTACTGGTAGGGCCAAAGGTCAACGCCGCGGCAGACGGAACGATCACAGGTTCAGTAAAACTGAACGGGACGGCTCCTCACATGAAGGGCATTGACATGTCAAAGGATCCCTATTGCGTCAAGGCCAACGCCAACAACGCCCCCAAATTGGAAAACGTTGTGGTGGGCAGCGGCGGGGGGCTCGAGAATGTGGTCCTGTATATCTCCGAGGGCCTGACCAGCCCAACCGAGTCTACGGCAGTGCAGGTGTTTAACCAGAAGAATTGCATGTACAGCCCGCACGTGCTGGCGATGGACGTGGGCGAGACCTTCAAGGTGGAAACCAGCGACAACACGGCTCACAACATTCACCCCAATCCCAACCCCATGACGGGCAACATTCCCTGGAACCAATCGCAGCCGCCGGGAGCGCCTCCGGTCGAGAAGAGCTGGAAGGCTCCGGAGTTCATCGAAGTCAAGTGCAACATTCATCCCTGGATGCACGGCTGGTTTGCGGTGGTCAAAGGACCCTACGCCACCACTGATGCGGACGGCAACTACACGATCAAAGACGTGCCAGCGGGCAATTACACGGTCACTGCCTGGCAGGAAGTCTATGGCAAGCAAACCCAGAAGGTGACGGTGGCTGCGGGCGGTTCGGCCAAAGCTGACTTTACCTTCCAGGCAAAATGAGGTCGACGTACCATCGGCGCTGTGGCTTGGCTTTGTGTCAAGCTTCAGACGTGGCAACCAACCTGTCCACGGTGAGGACACATGGCTAAAATTTTTGCAGTTACGATCATCGTGATTGCGATACTTTCTGCGATTCCCATTGTGCGGCACACGTGGTGGTTGCCCCCGGACGTTTCCACTCACGGGCAGCCCATCGACGAGCAGATGTCGGAGACGATGGCGGAAGCGGGGCTGTCGTTTCTGGCAGCGCAGATCCTGCTGGCGATTTTTATCTGGAAATATTCGAAGCCCCGTCCGGGAGAGAAGATCAAGAACTTTCCGGGCGGCGCGATGGGTTTGGTGATTGCAGCCTTTCTTCTGGTGGGAACGGAAGTTCTGGCACTGGGCGCATTTGGAGCAAAGGCTTGGGCCAGCATATATCTCACGCCGCCTTCCCCCGACGCCATGCCCATTCAAGTGCAGGCAGGCCAGTTTGCATTTTATTTCCGCTATCCGGGGCCCGATGGCAAGTTCGGGCCTCTCCATCCCGACCTGATCAGCGAGGCCAATGAGAATTTCTTCGGCCTGGACACAACCCACGACGCCGCTTCGAAAGATGACATTGTTACCGCCGAAATGGCGATTCCGGTGAACCGCGAAATCCACTTGCTCATGCACTCCAAAGATCTCGGGCATTCTTTCTATGTGCCGGAATTGCGAGTTCATCAGGACTTTGTGCCAGGGCTGGATCTGTCGATCCATTTCACCGCAAACAAGATCGGTAAGTACGAAATCGTCTGTACGCAACTTTGCGGGCTGGGGCATTACAACATGAAGGCGTATCTGGAAGTCATGTCCCAGGAAGACTTCGATAGCTGGCTGAAGAGGCAAGCAGCACTGCAATAGCGTAGTGCAGTCCCGGACGGAGACATTTCCCTTCGAGGTGAACCGATGCACGACATGTCAGCGCACGCTCACGTGGCGCATCACGCGCCCCCCACGAGCTTTATTCGGAAACACATTTTCAGCATCGATCACAAAGTGATCGGCAAGCAGTATTACGGTCTGGCGCTCGTGGCTGTCTTCGTCGGTATGGTGCTTTCCTGGCTGATGCGTCTGCATCTGGGATGGGCGAATCTGGCTATACCGGGTCTGCATTGGCTTTCGAGCACTGGCGCTCCCGGCGATGTGATGACGCCGGAATATTATTTGCAACTGATGACCATGCATGGAACGATCATGGTCTTCTTCGTGCTGACCACGGCGCCGTTCGCGGCGTTTGGCAACTACTTTCTCCCCATCCAGGTGGGGGCGGAAGATATGCCGTTTCCTCACTTCAACATGATGTCATTCTGGGTCACATTCGTGGCCTTCCTCGTGCTGATCGCATCGTTCTTCGTCAGCGACGGGCCAACTCTGGGTGGTTGGACGCAGTACGCGCCGCTCAGCGCGGTGGGTGCGGTTGCTGGTCCTGGTCAGGGGATGGGCGTAGTCCTCTGGGCTGCGTCCATCGCAATCTTCTGCGTGGGCCAGCTGCTGGGATCACTAAACTTCATCACCACCACGCTCAACATGAGGACAAAAGGGATGAGCCTGTGGCGCATGCCCCTGACCACATGGGGATGGTTTATCACTTCGGTCATGGGCCTGACCGCGTTCGCAGTTCTGATGCCGGCGTGTATTCTGCTGATTCTCGATCACGTCGCGGGAACGAGCTTTTTTGTCGCGTCGAATCTGGTGCTCAACGATCAGCTGCAGCCTCACGCCGGTGGCTCGACGCTTTTGTGGCAGCACTTGTTCTGGTTCTTTGGACATCCCGAGGTCTACATCGCGATTGTGCCGGGTATGGGCATCGTTTCCCACGTCCTGGTTGCCAATATGCGTCGGCCGATGCTGAGCCATCGGGTGCTGGTCTACTCGATGGGCGCGCTCGCCGTTCTGAGCTACATGGTGTATGGGCACCACATGTTTGTGAGTGGGATGAATCCAGTTTCCTCGATCGCTTTTTCGTTCCCCACGCTGATCATCACCATTCCTTCCACGATCATCGTTCTGATCTGGATTGGGAGCCTGTACGGTTCGCGATTGCGCATCAATACCGCATCGCTATTTGCTCTGGGCATGATTTCCATGTTCATCAGCGGAGGAGTCAGCGGCTTTTTCCTGGCGCAGCCTTCGCTCGACATCATGCTGCACGCGACCTACTTTGTCGTTGGACACTTCCACTTGGTGATGGCGGTGGCGGCGATCTTCGGAATTTTCTCGGGAACGTACTTCTGGTTCCCCAAGATGTTTGGGCGCATGATGAACGAAACGCTGGGCAAGATTCATTTCTGGCTCACTTTCGTCGGCGCCTATTGCATTTTCATGCCATTCCATTACCTGGGTCTGGCGGGCAACGTGCGTCGCTATCAGGCATTCGTCGACGACTACCTGCAACCGCTCATTCCGGTGCACAGATTTATCACGGTTGCGGCTCTGGTCACTGGAGCCGCCCAGTTGATTTTCCTCTATAACCTGATTCACAGTCGGTTCGGGGGAGAAAAGGCGCCCGACAATCCATGGCAGGCGACATCGCTGGAGTGGGCGACGCCAACCACGCCGCCTCCGTACGACAATTTCGGCGGCCATCTTCCGACTGTCTACCATGATCCGTATCAGTACGGAATTGAAGGATCCACCGGCGACTACGTCATGCAGAATTCACCGGAAAAAGTGCAGAGTGTCGGCGAGGAAGCTTAGCGAGGCCGAAGGACTGCGGACAAAGGGACGGAATTTGATTTCACGCTGAGGACGGGAATCTTTTAAAAGGGATTTGGGCGTATGGCCACTACTGTTCACGAACCGCCAAGAATCGAACAACCTAGTCAACCGCGCAGAGTGCTCGATGGAGGGGGCGGTCACGGAAATCTGATTCCTCCGCAGGGAAGCCTTCGAGCGGTGGAATATGCGCCGCCTCCGGCGGCGACCGGGATTTGGGTGGGCATCGCGGCGATCTCCATGACGTTTGCCGCGCTGACCAGCGCCTTGGTTGTTCGTAGAGGCGGTGCGCTGGACTGGCGCCATTTCACCATCCCTTCGATTCTCTACTTGAACACGCTGGTGCTGATTGCCAGCAGCGTAACGCTAGAGATAGCTCGCCGCCGCGTGGCCGGTTTCATGGGTCTCAAGGCCGAAGTCAGGAGCCCGGCCCGCTGGCTCTACGTTACGTTGGCTCTGGGCCTGCTGTTTGTGGCCGGACAATACGTTGCCTGGCGGCAGTTGAGCGCCCAGGGGCTCTATCTCGCCAGCAATCCCAGTAGTTCCTTCTTTTACGTTCTCACCGCAGCACACGCGCTGCATCTGCTCGGGGGCTTGGGCGGATTGGTTCGTGTCATGCGCAAACTGGGCAATTTTTCGCTGCGGCGGAGCACGCTCGACGCGACCTCGCGCTACTGGCATTTCATGGACGTTTTGTGGGTTTATCTGCTGGTGTTGATTTGGGCGAAACTTTGATGTGCGACAGGAGGCGCTGTGAGCCAAGTTGATCTGACCATGGAAGGACATGCGCCCGGCCTCGTAACCGGGATTCCTCCATTTTCTGTTCCGGCCAAGAAAATGGCGATTTGGTTGTTCATTATCGCCGACGCCGCGACTTTTGCCGGATGCCTGGTGGCCTATGGTTTCCTGAGGAATGGAACTCCCGACTGGCCAAGACCGTTCCACAGCATCGTGAATGTTGCCATCATGACATTCGTTCTGTTGACCAGCAGTTTGACGATGCTGTTGGGAGTGCGTGCGGCAAAAGCGGGCGACAAGGTTGGCGCGTTCCGTTGGACGATGATTACGGCGGTCGGTGGGATCCTGTTTGCGTTGCTCCACATTCGGGAGTGGCTCGCGCTTATCGGCGAAGGGATGACGATGTTTCACAACCCGTGGGGCACGGGCTTGTTTGGCGCCTCTTTCTTTAGCATCACTGGGCTGCATCTGCTTCACGTGACCGGTGGCGTAATCGCCCTGCTCGCCGTGGGAATTCGATACATGGGCGGGCGCTACAACGCCGATGATCTGGAAGTCACGGGCCTGTATTGGCACTTTGTGGATCTGGTCTGGATGTTCGTGGTGCCGTTTGTGTATCTATTGAACCTGGGTCGTTGAGATCGAAAACGGAGAGAAACTATGGTGGATGCGCCGGATGTACAGCCCCACGAGCCAGCCGCAAGGTATACCGACAGCGCGGGCAAATACCTTGTCATCTATCTGTGCATTCTGATCCTTGCGGCCTTGCAATTCGTGATCGCCTATACTCATGTGGGGACCGAAGGGATGTTTGCGCGGATGCTGCTGGTGGCGATTGCGGAGGCGGGACTGGCGCTGATGTTTTTCATGCATCTGTGGGCGGAGAAGCGAGGATTTCTGCTGTTTGTGCTGATCATTACGATATTTGTTTTACTGGCAATGCAGTATGGTTGGACCGACAGCAACCGCATGAACACGGGCGCTCCGTTTTCGCAACCCAATTCAGGAGTGGTTTCTCCGTGAACCGACCCGTCTTTCCACTAACCCGGCTTGTTTGTCTTGCGGTGCTGGTAGTGATTTGCGTTGGGGCGCTGGCGTTGCCGGCTTTTTCCCAGGGATGTGCCCTGTGCTACACGCAAGCGGCTTCTTCTGGGGCGAAGATGATCCAGGCACTAAAGGAAGGAATCATCCTTCTGGTGGTCCCGCCTACCCTGGGATCGGTTGGCATGATTTTTATTTTGCGTCGAAAGCGCAATCAGGTTCGACGCTCGGATGACGGTGTGGAATTTGGCGAGGACTGGTAAAATGGCAGCCTCGCAAGCGACGGCAAATCCCGGTTCCGCATACATGATTCAATCCAAGCTCCGAGACTATTACACTCTGACCAAACCCGAGGTCAACCTGCTGATCCTGATGACGACGTCGGCGGGGTACTATCTGGCGTCGCCAGGTCGGCTCCGAATCGGCGGCCTGCTCAACACACTGATCGGCACTTTGCTGGTTGCCAGCGGGACGGCAACCCTCAATCAGTGGCTCGAACGCGTTTGGGATGGGCAGATGAGGCGGACCGCTTCTCGTCCGCTGCCCGCCGGTAGGTTGAGCGCGCGCGAGGCGTTGTGGTTTGGCATCCTGCTCAGCATCGCCGGCGGACTGTATCTGACCGTTGCGGTGAACGGGCTCGCCGCTGCGCTGGCCATCTCGACATTGTTGTCGTACCTGTTGGTCTACACACCGCTGAAACGCAAGACGGCGCTATGCACGCCGTTGGGAGCGGTTCCGGGCGCCATGCCAGTGCTGATCGGTTGGGCTGGCGCGTCGGCCACCATCAGCGGGAGTGCCTGGCTGCTGTTTGGGATCGTATTTCTCTGGCAGTTCCCGCACTTTCTGGCGATTGCCCTGTTGTATCGGGAGGATTATGCACGGGCGGGCTATCGCATGCTGCCCCGGTTTGATATGGATTCCCGCTTCACCCGGGCTGAAATTCTTGCCTTCACGGTGATCCTGATCCTGGCGACGATGCTGCCGCTGGCCGGCCACGGAGGTGTTTATCTGTTGGCCGTGTCACTGGCGGGCTGCTACCTGCTGTATCACGTCGGCAAGCTCATGAAATCGAGTTCAAAGGCTCTGGCGCGCCCGGTCGTTCACGCCACCGTCCTGTACTTGCCGGTCGTGCTCGC
This sequence comes from Candidatus Sulfotelmatobacter sp., assembly GCA_030037515.1. Taxonomy (GTDB): domain Bacteria; phylum Acidobacteriota; class Terriglobia; order Terriglobales; family Acidobacteriaceae; genus Sulfotelmatobacter. Next base: position 1,607 of record JASHRE010000031.1, on the reverse strand, counting down.
GATGATGATGGTCTGTAAAGCCTGAACCATTCCTCGCTGCTCCTACACTCAGGGCCCGATGTGAAACTGCTCAGGGAATTGACTGGACGGGCATTCCTGGCGGTCACCGCCGCGGGGGTTTTTCTGAGTCCAACCGGATTTCAGCCGGTCGACGGTCAGACCGGGAACCTGAAGCCGGATTCAGAAGTCCGCCACAATTTTCCCCTCGATAAGTTCTATGATGCCCCGAAACCGCTACCTGCCGGGAAGCCGGGCGATCTCCTGCGGTCGGTCGAGTTTGACCGCTACGCCCTGCCCCCGGGGGTAAATGCCCTGCGGATTTTGTATCACTCGCGTTCGGCAGGCGGGCAGGACGTTGCAACTTCGGGTGTGGTGCTTTATCCCGACGGAAAGCCACCGGTGGCAGGGTGGCCCGTCATTGCCTGGGCGCATTCTGTTGACGGCGTTGCCCGATGTTGTGCCCCATCGCTAGCCCGAAACGTGCAGCACGGTCCGTATCTCTCGATGTACGTCAATCTGGGATACGCGGTGGTGGCGACAGACTATGCCGGATTGGGGACTGCGTTTCGCAATGCGTTTTCCGACATCCAGTCCAATGCGACGGATGTGATTTATGCGATTCCGGCGGCACGAGCCGCACTGCCGCAGTTGGGAGTACGTTGGATCGCCGTGGGCATCGGAGAGGGTGGTTCTGCGGTGATCGGAGTGGCGGAACTCGAGAGGGACATTCGCGATCCCGGATATCTGGGAAGCATCGCGATTTCCGGGCTGGATGATCCGCGCGAACGATACAAATCTTCCGAAACGCCCCTGTTTCTGGCTTACGGAATCAAGACGGTGTATCCAAAATTCGACGTGAAAGACATACTGACGGACAAAGGGATGGAGCTGTACGCGCAGGTGGTCGAGTCTTGCAGCGATCCGGCTAGGCAGTCGAAGTATTCACCCGCCGACATATGGAAGCCGAATTGGGCAAATAACAGTTTTGTGCAGCAGTATTTGGCTCGCAATACGCCGGGCCAGAAAACCTCCGAGCGGCCGATGCTAATCATCAGCAGCGAACTAGACCCGAGCACGCCGATCAATCGCACTGCCGAAATGATTTCCAGGATGTGTAAGCGAGGCGATCGAATTCAGTTCGACAGATACACCGAATCGGAGATGAGCGGCCTGTTCGGAGATTCTGTCGGAGATCAGATTTCATGGATGGAAGCAAGATTTTCTGGCCGCCCGGCGACAAGTAATTGCTCGGAAAAGCCTTGAGCGTGGCATAATCTCCAAACATCTCCCTCCAGGTGCTTAGCGATGCATCGATTGCTGCGAACGGCATGCCTTTGTGTTTTATTTTCCGCTCTTCTCTGCGCTGCGCGAACAACCAAACCCGAAGGCCCCTTGCAGATTTACTTCATTGACGTGGAAGGCGGCCAGTCCACCCTGGTGGTGGGCCCCTTTGGCCAATCGCTCTTAATCGACGCCGGTTGGCCAGGAAATGATGGGCGCGACGCCGATCGCATCATGGCGGCAGCACATCAGGCCGGGCTCAAGCAGCTCGATTATGTGCTGATTACGCACTATCATCGCGACCACGTCGGCGGAGTGCCGGCGCT
>JASHRE010000291.1 GCA_030037515.1 Candidatus Sulfotelmatobacter sp. | reverse complement strand
AACAGGAAGCGGCGACGCGTGAGCGCATCGGTCCCACCGTCGATGCACTTCACGAAGTCAAGGTCCTCGGCGCAAAAATGCGCGACGCTCTTCTCGAAGAAGATCTCGACCATTTCGGCGAATTTCTCCATCTCGCTTGGATGGCAAAGCGCCGGGTCTCTTCCAGAATCTCGGACGCGCGCATCGACGGTTTGTACGATTTGGCTCGCCGGCATGGCGCCTTGGGCGGCAAGATAACGGGGGCGGGTGGTGGCGGTTTCCTCCTACTGTTTTGCCAGCCCGATCGTCAGCCGGCGGTGAGAAATGCTTTCCGAGAGCACAGCCTGCAGGAAATGAACTTCGCCTTCGATATGCAAGGAGCTCACGTGCTGGTAAATGATCCTTTCATCGATGGAGATGAGCGCGGGGGACATCGCTGGGTCTTTATTCCCAATAAGACCGTCGGCACCTAACCAAGCTTCAGTTCTGGAATTCAGCCGCTTGGAGAACGGGACCCCAATTCGTGGCGTTGTTTTCGACATGGATGGTGTCATCGTCGATAGCCATCCCTTACACCGTGCGGCGTGGAAACAATTTCTCCAGAGTGTAGGTCGCCCTGCAAGCGACGGCGAGATCGATTTCATTCTCGATGGACGCAAGCGCGCGGAAATCCTGCGCCATTTCCTGGGAGAAGAGCTGTCTGCTGAGGAGATTCGTGACTACGGAAGTCGAAAGGACCACCTGCTGCGCGAGTTGGGTAGGCGGTCGCAGCCGATCGACGGAGTGATCGAGTTTCTCGTCGAGCTTCGGCAGGCGGGTATTGCACTCGCCTTGGCCACTTCGGCGGCGCGAAGTCGCACGGAGGCTACGTTGTCCGAATTAGGCGTTAAAGATTACTTCGACACCATTGTGACTGGAGACGACGTTTCTATCGGGAAACCTGATCCCAGCATTTATCGTCTTGCGGCAGCGCGCCTTCACAAGAGTCCAACCCGGCTCGTGGCTTTTGAAGATTCGGTCTCCGGTGTACAGGCCGCCCTATCTGCCGGACTCCGCTGCATTGGTGTCGCGTCGGGACTACGAGTGAAACAGCTGCGTGCCGCCGGGGCGGAAGTCGTGATTTCTGACTTTCACTCACTGAGCCTTTCTGATCGCTTCACCCAGTGGAAGTAAAGAAGTAAAGAAAGATCGTGCATGATTTTGCACAGTGTATTTTCCTCTAGAGCATGTCGTTTCAGAGTTCAGTTATACGACTGTCAGCTCTGTTGCCAGGCTGGGTGGCGCTTCGCCTTCCAGCGCTAGTAATTAACTTGGTTCGCTACTCGCCGTGCGAATTCCGTCATCGCATTGGTTCGTCGAGGTCCAGCAAAGAGTTCAAGCCACCAGCAAGATCTTCCCGACACCACCCTTTTCGGCTGCTGCTTGAGCCTCGGCCGCTTCACTGAGTGGCAGCTTCCGGCTGATCGGGATTACTAGCTTGCCATCCCGAACCGCTTCGGCCATGAACTCGAGTGTTTTCCTGTCGAATTTTGAGAATACGTGCACCACCTTTACAGATGGGTACCTGGCGGCGTTCTGCGGTACCTCGACAACCGACGCATACACCCTCCCGCTTTGACCTTGGCGATTAGCTTCTCGGCGGTTCTTCCGCCGACCGCATCCGCCACCGCATCGAGCAGCGGAAGATTCGCAATCGCAGCGTCATCCTCGGTTGCAACGACTTGATCCGCGCCGACAGTCTTCGCCTCGTCCATCTGCCTCTTCAAAACCCCCGCGATCGCAGTTGCCCCGCGTTCCTTCGCAGTGAATACCGCCGAACGCCCGACACTTCCTATAGCACCTACGACCATAACCGTCTGACCCGCTTTGATTCCCGTCGCTGAAAGTAGCTGGTTGCCGGTCGTCGTCACCAGCGGCAGAGCCGCCGCCTGGATCAAATCGAGCCCCCTGGGAACTTTCGCCAGAACCGCGGCTTTCACGACACAAAGTTCGGCGTAAGTATTATCGGCCATGGCGAACACCTGGTCACCGACGGACAAGCCTTCCACTCCGGGCCCATTCTTGACAACCGTTCCCGCAATGTCGACCCCTATCAGTCCTGGGAACTTGATGGGATAGAAATCCTTTGTTAATCCAGCACGCCGCTCGTAGTCGATCGGATTCACGCTCGCGGCGGCGACCCGCACCAGCACCCCGCCCGGGCCCGGAACCGGGTCCGGGTACTCTTCGAATTTCAGTACTTCGGGACCGCCATATTGGTGGACAACGATTGCTTTCATATTTCATCCTCGGATCGAACGGATTTTTCTCCGAGCATAACATTCACTTCGGGTCAAAGAACCTCAAAGATATCTGTCATGTCGCTGAAGTTCCATGGGCAATCACCAGGTACTGGCCAGCCTTTGTGGTGGTCTCGTAGTCTCGTTGATCTCTGTCGACAATTATGCTGCAAACCGTAAATGGCGGTGTCGTTGGCGAATTCTGGCGGATTGAGGTTATGCGTCCATCCGTTCGACCCATTGAGCGCGCCATGCGGGAGCCACGAATGGATCCGCAAAATACTGTGTTTCCCGCGCAACCTTGTCGCCCTGGAACTCCATGATGCTCACGGTGTAGGAAGGTTTCCCGTCATATGTAAGAATGAATTCGGTGACCCAGAGATCACCGCCACCGATGATTCGTTGGACAGTAAACCGCTTTTTGCTCGGCTGACTAGCGCGTTGGTTCTGTATGTTGCGTCGCCCGCGGGTTCGCTCGCCTGACTGCGGGTAGTCCAGCACCGCGTCCTCGTGATAGATGAGGTGCTCCGTTTCAAAATCGTTGGCATCGGACGCCGCCCAATGCTGATCCAGTGCCGCTCGGATCTCTTGATCTCGCACTCCAGGATGCTTCTCCTTCTGTGGTTGATCGTTCATCTTGAGCCCTCGATTTGACAAGAATTTAAATGCCTTAGCCGAGTCGGAGCGTGCGACTCGTCAAGTCGCGCTGTTTCTTTGATCGCCGGTCGAGCAAGATCGACTTCT
>JASHRE010000030.1 GCA_030037515.1 Candidatus Sulfotelmatobacter sp. | reverse complement strand
CTTTCATCCCCGGCGGCATGGTTCCGGGCGTAACCATCCTCAAGCCGGACTTCCCCGAACTCACCGACTCCTGGCCCTTTTTCTGGTACGAGAATGAATATGTTGTTGACGCCGCGACCGCCTTCATCCTCGCCTCCAATGCTGCCAACGCATTAGCTCGTTGAGAAACCGACCTACGCGCTTCTCCCGTCGTGGGGCTTTGGCGCGGGATGCCCCGACCTTGCCGCGGTTTTTGCAAAAACGGGGCGGGGATTTCGACTTTGACTTAGACTCCGCCGGTCGCCTTATCCTTTCCTCGTTTTCACCCTGGTAATTTTCCTTCTGGTAATCTTCCTTCTTGCAAACCCTGTGAAACCGACGTATCGTATCCCCGCTCTCGGCCTTCGGATCGCAATCGATCTGCGTGGCTGGCCATCCACTTTCGAGCTGGCGCACCCCCGAGCAACTGCATCTAAGGGGTCGATATGAAACTCTCCGATACCATCGCAACCGTCCTGGGAGCGAAAGAGCACAACCTAGTTCTCCACGTCGCGCCCGATCAGTCGGTGTATGAAGCCATTGAAAAAATGGCCGAGTACGGCGTCGGCGCTCTGCTTGTGATCTCGAACGGACGGCTGCTTGGAATCCTCTCCGAGCGCGACTATGCCCGCAAAGTTATTCTGATGGGGCACTCTTCCAAAGAAACCCGCGTCAGCCAGATCATGACGACGCCGGTCGTCTACGTGGCTCCCGAAAATAGCGTCGACGAATGCATGGCCATCATGACGCGTCACCGTTTCCGTCATCTGCCCGTTGTGCGGGATGACCGCGTCATTGGAGTGGTTTCGATCGGCGATTTGGTGAAGTGGATTATCGACGGCCAAGCGAAGACGATTCAGGAACTCGAAGGCTACATCAGCGGCGGCTACCCGAGATGAATTCGAACAAGCACCCAGTCGGCAGGCCCGCTCTTGGCCCGAGTAGGACCTCTCGCCCCAACCGCGTTCACCCCTGCTCTTTCAGTTTCAACCGTGACTTGTTCTCTTCCATGAATTTCCTGATGTCCTCGGCGGCATTCAGCAGCCGATTCCACTGTTCGTAATAGAGCGTCACGGGAAAGCGGCCCAGCCCATACACACTGACGCCGCCCTTTTCTCCTACCTTGAAAATCAAATCTCCGGCGCGCTTCTTGACTTCCACTTCTTTTTCCAGCTGAGCCAACTTGGCTTTCAGTTCTTCGTACGTCGGTTCTGCCATTGCGGACCTCACAAGATTTGAGTTGCCGAAATCCGAGTGCGGCCGGATGCACACCTTAGCCCGACCACGCCCCTCCATCTATAGTAACTTGTCCGGCGTTGCGATATTGCAGATAACCGTTATAAGCTGGATCGAGTCTAATTCCCGAAGCAGGAAAGTTCATGCGATTCTGGGTGCGCTGGTCGGCGTGGCTCTGCCTGTTCCTCATTTCGTGGACAGCCGCGGTTGAGTCTACCCACACGCATCCCAGCCCCACCGAGGCGGCCACCTGCACCATTTGCCTGGTGGCGCACACCGCGACGCCAGCCGTCAACATCGGGCAGAATGCCCCTGTTTTCGTTGCCATCGGCTTGTTCCACGAAGAGTCCTACATCGCCAACGCGCGCATGGATTTTTCCGATCTTGGTATTCGCGGCCCTCCTGTAATCCTCTGAGGAAGTTAAAAACAGACAGTAGTACTGGCCCTTAATTCCATTACTTTGGGCCAGCGATCTTACCCATCCTCGGGAGGGCTTCATGTTTCGGTTTCATTCTTGGCGATACGCCGCGCTTATTGCCCTGGCGTTAACCTTCGCCGTACCCTTTGCTTCCGCACAGTCGGTCGGCAACTCGGGCTCGATCAATGGGACGGTCACCGATCCAAGCGGCGCGGTGGTTCCCAATGCCCAGGTGGAAATTCACAATCCAGTCAGCGGATATGACCGCTCCGCCACCACCGACAACACCGGGAAGTTCGAGTTCACGAATGTTCCCTTTAATCCCTATCACCTCACCGTAACCGGCCCCGGATTTGCTCCCTATGTGCACGACGTAGAACCACGCTCCACCGTACCCGTGACACTCAATGTCAAGCTGCAGGTCGAAAGTGCGAGCACATCTGTCACGGTGGAAGCCACCGGCGGCGATCTGGTCGAGAACGATTCCACGTTCCACACCGATGTGGATAAAAACATCCTCGACAGGATTCCTCTCGAGAGTCAAAGCTCGCAGGTAAGTTCGGCCGTCACGCTCAGCACCCCCGGCATTGCTGCCGACTCCAACGGTCTTTTTCACGGACTCGGAGATCATGCCCAAAACTCGTTCTCCGTCGATGGACAACCGATCACTGATCAGCAGAGCAAGGTATTTTCCAACCAGATACCGCTCGATGCCATTCAGTCGATGGAGGTGATCTCGGGCGCGCCGCCGGCTGAGTACGGCGACAAGACCAGCATCGTCATTGATGTCACCACCCAGTCTGGTCTGGGCGTCACCACTCCGCACGGAAGTGTAACAGCCTCTTACGGATCGTTTGGATCATCCAATGCGGGCTTCAATCTCGCCTACGGAGGCAAGAAATGGGGAAACTTCATCTCCGCCAACGCCATGAACAGCGGCCGTTTCCTTGACCCTCCGGAATTTGTCGTCATGCATGCCAAGGGAAACGAAGAGAATCTCTTCGACCGCGTAGATTTTCAGACTTCCGATGCTGACTCTGTCCACGTCAATCTGGAATACACCCGGTCGTGGTTCCAGACGCCGAATTCCTACGATGCAGAGAACGCCACCCCGTGGAGCGGCCTGAACGGAGTCCTTCCCTCGGTCCAAAACTACGGTGGCGTAGCTCCCAACGGGCAAATTGTGGGACCAACCGACCAACGCTCGAAAATCGAGACCTTCAACATCGCCCCCTCCTGGACGCGCTTGCTCAGTACCACCTCGGTCTTTACCCTCGGCGCATGGATTCGCCGCGATGCTTACGACTACTATCCGAGCAGCGATCCGTTTGCTGACCTAGGAGCACCCAGCCTACAACGCCAGACCGTAGGTCAGAATCGCAGCTTGACCAACGCCGGCGCGCGCACCTCCGTTTCTTACGTCAAGGGCATTCACAATCTGAAAGCCGGCATCCAGTATGAACAGACGTTGCTGGACGAGGATATTACGATCGGAATTGTCGACCCGATCTTCAACGCCCCCTGTCTCACTCTACCGACCGCCATTGCTCCCGATGTCCCGGTGCCCGGATTCACTGACCCTTCGCAATGCGCGGGAGCCGGCCTAGCGCCGAACGTCGCCGATCCGACTAACCCGCTGTTCAACGCCAACGCTCCAAACACCGCGTTCTATCCGGCGTTCAATCCCAACCTGTTGCCTTTCGATTTGACCCGCAACGGGACTGCCTACAGCGTGCAAGCGAACGCGCCTTACCTTACCCACACCGACGTAAAACAACTCGCGATGTACGTTGAGGACACCATCACGAAAGGGCCGTGGAACTTCAGTCTGGGGGTGCGCGGGGATTTGTACAATGGCCTTACAACCGCTCAGGAAGCCCAGCCTCGTCTCGGGGCCGCGTACAACATAAAACCGTCAAACACCGTGCTCCGCTTCTCCTATGCGCGAACCATGGAAACGCCGTTCAACGAAAACCTAATCCTGTCCAGTCTGGGATGCACCAACGACGTTCTCGCTCCGCTTCTGATCTGTTCCGCCCCGTCGCCGAACCGGCTGAGTCCCGGCTTGCGTAATGAGTACCACGCGGGAATCGAGCAGGCTTTTGGAAAGCATGCCGTTTTTTCCGGAGAATACATCTGGAAATATACGCAACGCGGATTTGATTTCAGCGTTTTGGGAAACACACCGATTACGTTTCCGATCGAGTGGTATAAGTCCAAGATTCCGGGATTTGCCGGTCGCGTGAATGTGCCCAACTATCACGGATTCTCGGCCCTGATGGTTTTCTCCAGCGTCGCTGCGCGCTTCTTCCAGCCGCAGATTGGAGGAGCTGGGGCAACCGTCGCAACCGCTGCGGGACTGCCTTTCCGCATCGACCACGATGAAAAGTTCAACCAGACCACGCACCTGCAATATCAGATCGGAAAGCGTGGGCCTTGGCTCGGCTTCAACTGGCGCTACGATAGCGGCCTGGTCGCGGGCGCGACTCCCTGCTTTGGCCTGAACGTGCCGTATAACGATTGTCCGGGATCGTTTCTCAGTCCCACCGGCGTGCCCACGGTTTCCATGATCGCCGCCAACGTGGGTGGAGTTCCGCTGAGTGCCAATCAGGAGTTCCAGGCGGGATTCTTCTGCGGTTCGCAACGCGCAACGCCCACCTCACCTCTTCCGTACAACTGCCCGGCATCCGAGTTTGGTTCCACGCTCATCAGAGTGCCTGCTCCCGGCACAGAAAATGATGATCACAATCCTCCGCGAGTCGACCAACGCCATCTGTTCGATCTCGCGATCGGAGATGACCACCTGGCCCACTTCGCCAATGACCGTTACCGGATCTCCGGTCAGATAACCGTGATCAATTTGGCGAACAACTATGCTCTGTATAACTTCCTTTCCACCTTCAGTGGCACCCATTACGTGACACCGCGCGCCCTGACGGCGGAAATCGGCTTTCACTTCTAACACCGAGGGTGTCCCGTCCTTGTGTCCGCGTTTTCCGGGGAGACAGGACGGGGGATTTTGATTTTGTTTTCGGTTTTCGATTCAGGCGCCCACCCTACATGTTTTTCGTTTTCGTAGGGTGGGAAAGGTTCAATACGGCAGTCCGGCGAGCTCGGACTTACTCCTGGGTCGCGCTCGAAGAAACGCCCGCCTTGCGCGCGTCTTCCTGCAGGTCATCGAGCTTCTGTTTGGCATCGTCGAGTGCCTTCTGCTTATCGGCAATCTGCTGTTTGTACTTGGCGTCCTCCTGATCCCACGCCGCTTCATTGCGGAGGCGGTTGCCGGCATCAGCATAAAATGCGGCGGCGCGCAGCTGGTACTCGCCCTGCAGCACGTCGAGCTCGCGGGCCAGCAAGTCGATTGCGTCCTTCTGAGCCGAGATCTTGTCTTCCCACTGCTTGGCCGCAGCTTCTTTTTCGGCCTGGTCCTGCGTCGGGTTCTTTGCGGCTTGATCGGTGGGTTTAGAGTCTGCTCCCGTTTTTGTGTCCGTCGATCCTTTGCTCTCGCCCGTCGCCGAGTTCGCGCTCGACAAATCGTCTTTTTTCGCTTCCGACGAGTCGTCGCTTGGCGCCGCTGGGGCGGGGCCTACAATCGACAGCTTGTCGTCCTTGGGCAGGTTATCGTTGTCAAATACCTTCGGTGTACCGCTCGCCGGAGGGGTCTTGCGAAGCTGCCGCGCGTAGTCGCCCAGCGATGTACCCGACGACGTCACCGAAGTGCTCGACTGGCCACTCGACTGAGTTTGAGCCTGCGCCGCCGGCTCCGCAGTGATGCAACCGAGAGACAGCAACGATCCCATTGCGATGCTTACGATTCGTTTCATAATCCACCCTTCCGTTTCGTGATCTCGCCATTCTCATCTGCGATTTCTGATTCTCTGCCGCGCCCCGGGCGCATTTAAGCTCCCGTTCCCGCCGCTCGGGCTTTCCGCATCTGTTTACTCTCGACCTCACTGCGCAACCGTTTCAATTCCGTAATGTCGTTGACCAGCAATGCCGTCCCCGCCACCACGGCGTCCGAGGCCGGCACCGGAACCATCGTGATCACCAGGGACCGGTGCTCGCCAGCCGGCGTCTTATATTCCGCCTGAATCTCGCTTCTTGCGCCCCCGGAATGCTGCCAGCTCTCGAACACATCTGCAACCAGGATGTCGCCGGAATTCCATTCGCCGTGGTCCGCATCCGGTTCGACAACTGCGCTGCGAAAGATATCTCTCAGGCTCATGCCCACCGGGGAGGCGAAGCCAAGAATCTGCTTTGCCGCCATAGTGCTGCTTTTTACCAGGCCATTTTTCGCGATGCCCAGAACGCCGCAGGAAAGGTTCGCCAGCACGATTTGAGTGAACTGTTCTGAGGTGCGTGACCGTTGCTGCTCGGCTTGCGATTGAGCTTTCAACTCGTCCTGCTGCTGCTTCAATTGCCGGATGACCGTGTTGTACACATGCATGGGCAGGGCCTCGAGCGCGGGCG
>JASHRE010000290.1 GCA_030037515.1 Candidatus Sulfotelmatobacter sp. | reverse complement strand
ACAAGCGATTGGTTTTCCCGGATGCCGATCCCGCCTTCCCCACCCCAAACAATATGTTTCGCGAGTGGCGCATCGACGTGAAATCGTTTCTGCAGCCCGGCTCCAATCAACTGCGCGTCGTTTTTCCCTCGCCGATCAAGGCAGCGCAAATGGTCGCCGCGTCCGACAAGTGGCGCGAGTACACGCATACCGAAGAGAAGACCTACCTCCGCAAGGCCGCTTACGAATACGGATGGGATTGGGGTCCGCGCTTTGTCACCAGCGGCATCTGGCGGCCGGCGCAGCTGGAAGCCTGGAATGAGGCGCGCATTTCCAATCTGCACATCGCCCAGCGGGACATCACTCCGAAAGTCGCGCACATCGTCGCTCAAGTCGAAATCCTGGGATCTCCCAACGCGACCGCGGACGTATCCGGCAAGCTCACGCTCGGCTACACGCACAAAGGCAAAAACTACGAACTCTCAGAGGATGTCACGGTGCATGCGGGCTTGAATCATTTCGAGTTCCCGCTCGAGATCGAGAATCCCGACCTCTGGTATCCCGCGGGATACGGTGCGCAGCCGCGGTACGAGTTCACGTCTCGATTGAAAATCGGCAAAGCCATCGCGGATCAGGCATCGCTTCGCACGGGTCTGCGCTCGGTGGTTTTACGGCGCGAACTCGATCATTGGGGACGTTCCTTCGAATTCATCGTCAACGGGATTCCCGTGTTCGGAAAAGGCGCCGACGTGATTCCGTTCGACAGCTTCCCCAACCGCGTCACCACGGCGCAGTATCGCCTGATTCTCGAGTCGGCCCGCGATGCCAACATGAACATGATCCGCCACTGGGGCGGAGGTTACTACGAAAGCGACCAGTTCTACGACATTTGCGACGAACTCGGAATCATGGTTTGGCAGGACTTCATGTTCGGCAACGATTGGCAGCCGGGCACGTACGCCTTCAAACAAAATGTCGAGCGAGAAGCGGAATATCAGGTCAAGCGCCTGCGCGATCACCCGAGCATCATCATTTTTTGCGGAAACAACGAAACAGAAGAAGCCTTCCACTGGGACGATCGCGACCAGCTCGGCGATCGCGCGCGCATGCAGATGTGGCAGGACTATCTCACGGTCTTCAGCGGTGTTCTCGATCGGGTCGTGAACCGCCTGGCTCCTGAAACCCCCTACTGGCCCAGCTCTCCAAGTTCCGATTACGAAGAAACTTCTCCGACGTTTCAGTCGGGCGATTTTCACGACTGGAGCGTGTGGCACGGTCGCGTCCCGTTCAGCGAATATGAAAAACATTTTCCGCGGTTCATGACCGAATTCGGATTCCAGTCCTTCCCGGAGATGGCCACGGTCGAGGCCTTCACCGCTGCCGGAGATCGCACCAGCATCTTCACTCCGGTCATGCTCGCGCATCAAAAGAACAACGAGGGCAACTCGATCATTCAGGATTACATGCTCAAAGACTACTCCGAGCCCAAGGATTTCGCGTCCTTCTTGTATGCCAGCCAGGTGTTGCAAGCCGAAGGCATCAAGATCGGCGCCGAGCATCTGCGGCGGGATCGTCCTCGCACCATGGGCTCGATCTTCTGGCAGCTCAATGATTGCTGGCCGGTAGCATCGTGGTCGAGCATCGATTATTACGGACGCTGGAAGGCGCTGCAATATTACGCGCGGCGCTTCTACGCTCCGCTGCTGGTTTCGCCGCACATCGAAGACGGCAGTTTCAACGTTTACGTCGTGTCCGACAAAACGACGTCCACGAACCCGCAACTGCGGGTTCGCATCATGACGCTGGACGGCGCAACCGTCAGCGATAACACCCAGCCAATTCAGGTTCCGGAACTTTCGAGCAAGATTTATATGCAGCACCCGCTATCGGAATTCGTGAATGCCGATAAAATCGACGGCGCCAAAATCTTCGCGGTTACTGATCTGATCGTCGACGGCAAGACGGTTTCAAGCAATCTCCTCTATTTTGTCCCGAAAAAAGAAATCCATCTGCCCGCCGCGCGGATCGAGACCGAATTAACCGGTGCGGGTTCAGCCTACAAGCTGCGTCTCAGTTCGAAGGTGCTGGCACGCAGCGTCTATGTGACGTTCGGAAACAACGAAGTTCAGCTTTCCGACAATTATTTCGACCTGATTCCGAATCAGCCGGTCGAGATCACGATTCAGAGCAAAGCCGGACTTGATCGCTTGAAGCAAGCCATGAAAGTCATTTCGCTGGTCGATGCATTCGCGCCCGCGCCAGCCGGGGTGCCACAGACTATGAGCGCGCAATGAGCGGGAATATGAAACTCGGCTTGGGACTTTACCGCCACATGCTGACGCGCCCGTATTACGATTTCGCGCGACAGGCCGGGTGCACGCACGTAATCGTGCACCTGGTCGACTATTTCAAGCAGGGTGCAAACAATCCGCGCCAGAATCAGCCCACCGGCGGCAAATATCAGCCCTGGGGAGTGGCGGGGGATCCCGATAAATTATGGACGCTGGCCGAACTGAAGCAGATCCGCGCGGAAATTGAAGAGGCTGGCCTGATTCTCGCCGGTGTTGAAAACCTCGATCCGGCGCATTGGCATGACGTGCTCCTGGATGGCCCGCAGCGCGCAAAACACATCGAAAATGTGAAAACTATCATTCGCCGCATGGGCGAAGCCGGCATTCCCGTGCTCGGCTACAACTTCAGCATCGCCGGCGTTTGCGGACGCGTGACCATGCCCTGCGGCCGGGGTGGGGCGCTCATCGTCGGCATGGATGGCCCCGCCGATGAACAACCGCTGCCAAACGGCGTCGTCTGGAATATGATCTACGACCCCAACGCCGCTGGGGGAACGCAGCCGGCGATCTCGCACGCAGAGTTGTGGCGGCGATTGCAGCGTTTTCTGGAAGACGTGATTCCAGTCGCCGAGCATTCCGGGGTGCGATTAGCCGCGCACCCTGACGATCCTCCCATGCCCACCATGCGCGGCCAACCACGTCTTGTCTATCAGCCGCACCTGTATCAACGGCTGCTCGACCTGGTTCCTAGTTCCAGCAACGGGCTCGAGCTTTGTGTGGGAACGATTGCGGAAATGACGGAGGGTAGCGCGTACGAAGCTGTCGACCGATACAGCCGGCAAGGAAAAATCGCTTACTTGCATTTGCGGAACGTGGTTGGGAAGGTGCCGTATTACCGGGAAACATTCATCGATGAGGGGGACGTCGACATGGTGCGAATTCTCACCATCCTCGCGCGCAACCACTTCGACGGCGTCATCATCCCCGATCACACGCCGCAGATGTCGTGTTCGGCACCGTGGCACGCCGGCATGGCGCACACGCTCGGTTTCATTCTCGCCGTCCGCGCCATGCTGCAATCGCCCAAGTCTGAGCAGTCTGTTTCGGCCTCAAGATCCTGTTAGCCAACGGGCGGCCAATGGTTAGCTTAGGGATTGTCATTCTTGACTTACGATTTATCATTCCCCACGTAGCGAGGAATCGCTAGTTGCGGCCATCTAGTTCCGGAACCGCATACTTCAGGCCTTCAATCACGCCCCGCAACTCCCCGAGTCCCTTCAGCCTGCCGATCAGCGAATACCCCGGATTCGTCGGCCGCGCAATGTCATCGGCGAGCAGATGGCCATGATCCGGTCGCATGGGAATCTCGTGATCCGGACGATCCCGCTTTCTGCGCCGTGTTTCCTCGCCCAACACCGCGCCGATCACTCCCACCATGTCGGAGCTGCCGTTGAGATGCTCCGCTTCGTAGAACGATCCATCGGCCTCGCGCATGACCTGACGCAGGTGAACGAAATGGATGCGCGGCGCAAACTCAGTGACCATCGCGACCAGATCGTTGTCTGCGCGTGCGCCGTAAGATCCCACGCAGAACGTCAACCCGTTCGCCGCCGAATCCACGCCGGCCAGAATGGCTCGTGCGTCTGCTGCGGTCGAAACTACGCGCGGCAAGCCGAATAGCGACCAGGGCGGGTCATCGGGATGAACTGCGAGCCGTACCCGGAGCTCTTCGGCGACCGGCACAACCTCGCGCAGAAAAGAGATAAAGTGAGCCCGCAGGTCGTCCGGTTTGATGCCGGCATATTCAGCGATCCGCTGCTGCAGGCTGGCGCGGTCATACCATCCTTCGCCTCCGGGCAGCCCCGCAATGATGGTCTGTTCTAATTCATCGCGTCGCGCCCCCGACATTTGCTCATAACGGGCGTGGGCGGTTCGGATTTGCTCGGGCCCATATTCGTCCTGTGCATGCGGACGGCGAAGAATGAACAGATCGTAGATGGCGAACTCAGTGACATCGAAGCGCAGCGCGTACCCCGTGCTGGGAAGCTGCCAGCGCAAATCCGTACGCGTCCAGTCGAGCACGGGCATGAAGTTGTAGCAGACAACTTTGACTCCCGCCTGCGCCGTCGATCGCAAGGAATCTTTCCAGGCGTCGGTGAACCGGCGAAACGGTCCGGTCTGTAGCTTGATCGAGTTGTGGATCGGGATGCTCTCGACCACCGACCATGTGAGTCCGGCGGCTTCGATCTGCGCTTTACGTTTCAGAACTTCGTCGAGGGGCCAGGCTTCTCCCCCATAAATGTGATGTAGCGCCGACACGATCCCGCTCGCTCCGGCTTGCTTGACGTGATCGAGCGAGACTGGATCCTGAGGTCCAAACCATCTCCAAGTCTGCTGCACGCCAGTATTGTAAAGGGCGCAAAAAAATCTTGTCTCGAGCTTTCCCGAAGTGGGACTTGCCATGGGCCCATCGGACACAATCACTTGCAAGCAAGATCTTGAGCCGCAAGAATTTATGCCTCAGCGGCGGGCGCCTGGCTGCAAAATGGGACGGGAGCCGCAGCCAGACACGGTCCGCGCCTGAGCCACGATGGCGCACTGCGAGTTGTGCACGCCAGGACCTGCGTCCCGTGGGGCGGTGGGAAACTTTTGGCTCCTGGTTGCTCGCGAAATTGCAGTTGGCGGCCCCGGGGCGGCTCGGCTGAAGCCGAGCCCTTTGCCAAGCTGATCTGTGAGATGGCTTTAGCCGCGAACCACCGAAGCGTGATTTTCCGCGTGTGCGGGCAACTTGGAATGGGCAAACGACCAATACAACTCCCGGGCTTGGCGATAGAAAGGTCCGAATGGCAGGGTGCGCTTCTCGATCCGCGTCGCGGGAGTGACTTTCGAATAATTTCCGGTGGAGAAGATCTCGTCCGCTTCTTCGAATTCCTTATAGCTCATCACCTTCTCGATCACGGTTACGCCTGCACCTTGCAGCAAGCCGATCACGC
>JASHRE010000003.1 GCA_030037515.1 Candidatus Sulfotelmatobacter sp. | reverse complement strand
ACGGCTCGAGCGCTTCGCCCTTTCCCATCGTATAGACGTGGCGTGTTCGTCGAGGTGGACGGCCTCTGAGTTGCGCCACGGACGCGAGCCTTGCGCTTCCACAAGAACGAAGGTCTTGCCCCCGGTCCGGCTCGGCGAATACGACTCACGTCGAACTGCTCCAGCACTTTCGATTGCAGATCGGACGCTCGCAAAGCCTCAAACTCCGGAGAAGAACAACACGCCGGAGCGCCCGAAGGATTAATCTTGATTCCAACCACATGCGTCGGTCCAACAAATTTCGCCCACGCTCCGGGCACGGACTTTTCGCCCGTCAGGTCCTGCGTTGCGGTCGCCAGCATGTCCCGCACACTCGGCTTTGACACGCGGTTCCCGACCATAGCCTTCGGGTTGCGCACTTCGATTACTCGGCCAGGAAACAGTCCGGGCACGCCAAGCGGCGAGCTTTTATACTCGGCAAGCCCGTGCAGTTCGATCGGGGGCGTCACTGGGGAAGCCTGGTCCGCCCGCGCTTTCCTCGGATCGAGTCTCTGCATCATCAGCGACGCGCTTGCAACGCATCCGACTTTGACGAACGTACGGCGACCATGAATTCCGGCCCTGAACTCTTGGCGCTCGAGGTCTGAAGACCGAACAGATTACGCCAGGGCTGTCTGTTGACAACCCTCAGTGCCCAAACAGGTCAGGCAGTGGTGACAATCTCTGGCTCACTGGATACACTTTCGCTTCGACCAAATCAAGAAAAGGATCCCATGCGGAACTGGACTAGCAAATCGATTGCAGTCATTTTCTTTTTCGCAAGCACGGTCGCTTCACCTCTCACGCTACTCGCCCAAGCCCCTCGTTATGACCTGCTGTTAAAAGGCGGGCACGTAATCGATCCCGCTAATCACATCGATGAAGTGCGTGACGTTGCAGTGTTCCAGGGCAAAATCGCGGCCGTCGAAAAGAATATTCCTGCGGATCAGGCGGGAAAGGTGGTCGACGTTTCCAAGCTCTACGTTACCCCCGGACTGGTGGATATTCACTACCACATAGGGCACGGCGGGGCGCCGCTGAACTGGTTCGCGCCGGATGGACGAACCCATTTTCTCCCTCTCGGCATTCCCGCGGACATGGCTTTGCAATCGGGCGTCACGACCATTGTGGATGCCGGCACTGCTGGTGCCGACACGTTCTTGCAGGAAAAAGAAGAAGTGATCGACCACGCCCGAGTTCGCGTCCTCGCATTTCTGAACATCGTCTCAAACGGCATGCAGGGCGGACTCGAGCAAAGCCTCGACGAAATGGATGTGAACCTTTGCTCTGCCACCATCAAAAAATATCCAGACATACTTGTTGGAGTCAAAACCGCACACTACTGGACCAACTTGCCTTGGGATGCCGAGCACGTGCCCTGGGCTGCGGTTGACCGCGCCATTGCTTGCGCCCAGCTCGCCAATGTTCCCGTCATGTATGACTTCTGGCCACGGCCGGACAGAACTTATGAGGACCTCATCCTCAACAAGATGAGGCCGGGAGACATTCACACCCACGTCTTCGCTCAGCAATTTCCTATCATCCTTCCCGACGGAAAAATCAATCCTGCCTTAACGCAAGCCCGTGCACGCGGCGTCATTTTCGACGTTGGCCACGGAAGCGGCAGTTTCTGGTTTCGCAATGCAGTTCCGGCCGAAAGGCAGGGATTCGTTCCTGATTCCTTCTCTACCGACCTCCATACCGGCAACTTCAACACCGTCAGCATGACTAGCATCATGTCGGAATTCCTAGCCATGGGTGTCCCGCTGGAGGATGTCATTCTCCGTTCCACAGTCAATCCAGCCGAGGAGATTCACAGGACGGAATTAGGAACGTTATCTGTAGGAAAGGATGCGGATATTTCCGTGCTGGAACTGATGAAAGGCCACTTCAGCTACGTCGATTGCGGGGATGCCCGGATGGATGGCAATGTCAAACTGACCGCGCGAATGACAATCCGCGAGGGACACATTGTCTACGATCCTTCGGGCCTGAGCATGGTCGAGTGGGACAAAGCGCGCCCGCAGTATTTTACGATTCCCGATCGCGGCAACTTGCCGCCGGCCACCGCGGACGATTATCCCCGAAATTAATTTGCCCTCGATACACCCGGAGGAGAACTGACATGCGTAGAGTAAGTCGACGAACACTGTTACGGAACGGAGCGCAAGCAGCTCTTGCAAGCGGCGTCGTGCTCTCCCAAATTCCAGCTCTAGAGACTCGCGCTCTGGCCAAGTCGTCATTTCCGGCTGTCGATTACTATGCGAAGCTCGGAGTCACTCCATTCATCAACGCTGCCGGAACTTACACGACGTTGTCGGCATCCACCATGCCCGACGAGGTGCAAGCCGCAATCGCGCTTGCTTCACGCCGACCGGTACACCTCAACGAACTGCTGGATGCATCAGGAGCATATCTGGCTAAGCGATTGCGTTGCGAAGCTGCTCTGGTCACTTCCGGAGCGGCAGCCGCGCTGGTACTTGGAACCGCAGCCTGCGTAACCCTGGGAAACGAACAATCCATTCTCGCAATTCCGACCGACATGGCCGGGCTCAAGAATGAGGTGATCGTTCAAAAATCGCACCGCTACGACTATGACCATGCACTGCGAAACTGTGGAATCCGCTTCGTCGATGTGGAAACTCTGGAGGAATACGAACAGGCGTTCACGGATCGGACCGTAATGGCGCATTTCTTCAATGCCGGCGAAGGAAAAATCAGTCGCGAAGATTGGGTGCGAGTTGCGCATCAGCACAAAGTGCCTTGCTTCAACGACGCCGCAGCCGATGTTCCGCCCATTTCCAATCTCTGGAACTACACCCAAATGGGGTTTGATCTGGTGACCTTTTCCGGAGGCAAGGGGCTGCGCGGCCCGCAATGTACTGGCCTATTGTTAGGGCGAAAAGAGCTGATCGAGGCGGCGAAGAAGAACAATTCCCCCAACTCAAATACGGTCGGCCGCGGCATGAAGGTAGCAAAAGAAGAAATCGTCGGCCTGGTCGCCGCTGTGGACTGGTTCTTGAGCCAGGATGACGCTGCGATGGAAGCGGAATATCGACAACGCGCGGACCGGATTGCCAAACGCGTGAGCGACCTTCCGACGGTACAGACCCAGATCTTTATTCCCGAAGTCGCCAATCACGTTCCGCACCTCCTCGTCAGCTACGATCAGAACCGCATCAAGATAACTGGCAGAGAAGTCATGCATAAGATGCGCGTGGGTACGCCGCGGATTGAATTGAATCCGTCGACAGGAGGCGCTCCTGCAAGCGCAGGGTTACCCGGTGGTCCGAGCACGATCGTCGTCGGTGTTTGGATGCTGCAGCCGGGCGAAGATACGATAGTCGCAAAGCGCTTGCGAGAAGTCCTGCAAGAAGCAGCCGAGTGATTTTTTTTGATCCACTCAGAAATGGACGTTTTCGCTAGCCGAGAGTCTGAAGCGACAAGACACGGATCCAGTTCTTACCGGTCGTTTACTCGAAGCGCGTTGGGCCCTGAACTGGGTGCTGAAGACTCGCTTTGGCGATGGCTATCGAAGCACCGGTCAACTCGTGAGCTGCTGGACAGACGGCCTTATGGGCGAGGCGGGTGATCGATTCGGTCAGGCGGTAAACGACCCGGAGTGGAACTTGGGCGTCAGCGGTCGATGAGCCCTATGAAGTGTTGCCCGCCGGGGTGTTACCAAGAGAGTGAGGTGCGGCTGATTCCCGAAGAAAAAGGCTGGACTCCTCTCCGCGCTGCAGATCGCGATGCTTATCCGGAAGAAGTTCGGCGCAGCGTCCCGCTGGGCGAAGGCACACACCTGCGCCGATTTCCTGTCTGGTTCGACTTTCGGGGA
>JASHRE010000289.1 GCA_030037515.1 Candidatus Sulfotelmatobacter sp. | reverse complement strand
AAAGCAGGGCCCGTTCGCAACCGGAGTTGTGCCATTACTTCTTTGCCGGCATCTCAACGCCGTCAGCAGAGCCGAGATCAACTCCTGCGCAATCTCGGTGTCAATGGTGACATTCTGCAGCAGGGCCTTTTTTCCGGGCTGCGCCCAAAAGCTCAGCAAATACTGATTATCGAGAGCCCTCTGCAGTTGGCTGAGATAAGGCTGAAAACTTACCCGAGTTCCGAGGCCGAGCAAATAAGACTCGCCTCCAGTAACATCCAATAGCTTCGCAATGCCCATTTGTCCGTTGCTCGCTTCCCAGTAGTTGCGGTGCCAGCGGCCGACGCCCGGCGGTGTGAATCGTCGTGCCGGTTTGCATCGCTACATCGGACGCTCTGTCCACGTCGGGGTTGATGTAGCGTCCGCGCGCTGGAATGCCACGGCGGGCTCCGGCTGGCAGCCAACGCTTCATCAGATCGATGACTGACAGATACGGACTACCCTCTAGGCACCGGCCCAACGGCAAGCGCCCAGCTTTGGCGGCGGCCGCGTGATCTAATTCTCACTTCTCGCGGGTTCGCTTAGTCGAATCACCTCGCCGCTATCGAGTTCATATTCGGCCTCGATCATCGTCAGTTTGCCCGACTCCACGGCGTGACGGATGATCTCGCTGTTAGCCAATAGATCGTGAGCGCTCTGGTGAACATTTTCCTTGATTGCCGACTCCAGAAGATCGTCGGGCTTGGCATAAGTTTTCGCGCGAGTTACCGCAGGATCAATCTTTTCTACGATCGCATCCAGGTTGGTGCTGGGCATTTTTTCGCCCGAGCATGCAGCATTGACGGCACCGCATTTCTGATGGCCAAGCACGACCAGCACAGGACTGTGCAAGTGCTCGACCGCGTACTCGATGCTTCCCAACGCCACCGCGTCCGCGACATTCCCGGCTGTACGCACGACGAATATATCTCCCAGACCTTGATCGAAAATCAACTCGGGACCAACTCTGCTGTCGGAACAAGAAAGGATGATCGCCTTCGGCGATTGCGCCGAAACCAGCTTGCGTCGAAGTGATACCAGATTGCGCTCCTGGGGCTTTCCCTCAACAAATCGCCGATTGCCCGCCATTAGACTATTCCAGATTTCGCTGGCAGAAGGCGTGGCATGACTCGGCGCATGAGACGCATGCTGCGCAGGGGCCGCCGCCGGCGGTGCTTGCGGGAATCCGCGTCCCAGAAGCGATAACACGACACTCAGATATAGAATGTGCATCATAACTTGCTTCCCCAAAGACTGCTTATTGGCATCCGGTGAATCGTCTGTCGGCTTTTGAATGGTCACAACCATGCTATCCCTTTCCGCAACAATTTCCTATTCGATCGGGTGCGGAATATCGAACCACTGACCGGCATAGTCAGACAAGCTGCCATCGCTCACGACCTTTCAGTTCCACGCACAAAGCACGGAGCCGCAGCAGCAGCGCTTTTAGTAGACGGGTGTTCAACGCTGTGGTTTCGGCCTCTGTGCAAATAAGTCTTCCAAGTGCCAGATCGTTCCTGTGAGCACAAAAACTACAATCTCGAGGCATCGGTTCGATGAAGGCTGTGGCAGATCTTGAGGTCATAGGCTCTCCGTCTGTTGCAGCGGTGAACCGATCAATCCCTGGAACAAAGTCGCAGAAACTTTCCGGAGGCATTGAAGGTCCTGTTGAAGATCGCGTGGCCGGCAGGTGCGCAGGCGTGGCAGCCGTTGCACAACGGATAACTCACGGTAAACTGAATTTCTCCGTCCAGGCCGACCCGGTGACTATCAAGCTCTTAACGAGCAACAGGAGGATTATGTAATATTTGGTGTGACAGATGTTTCTGGTAACTCCCATTTACTTTGCTCATGAGCCTCAGTTATGGCAGGGAACCTGCCGGTTCTGTGGGGTGTGCTGAAGCGCCTGCGTGCCACCCTGGCACCAGGCGCTTCAACAAGGCTGCCTCGACTATGCTACGTCGCTGACAACGGTGCGGAGAGTAAGTCCAGCACCGACGGCAAGCAGGCCGACTATTCCCAGCAGAGGGAGCGAACTTCCCGTCGCGGGGAGCGTTTCGGTACCGATCACCTCCGTCATTTCAACTTCCTCCCCGGTAGGTTCCACGGCTTTCACAGGTGCCTGCTCCAGTGCAGGAGCAGGAGCCGCCGCCTGTTCATCACGCACAGCTAGGACGGGCTCATTTGCACTCTGCGCCAGCACTGCCGCCCGAGTCTCCGGGTAGACAAACTCCTGTCCGAAGCTATCACCGGGATAAAACCAGGCCTTCACAGCTTCTGGAGTGCCAGACGGTCTTTCGGCGAACTTGATCACGGTTTTTCCAGTTGGCTGCAAGCGATAGTTGGGAATGGTAAGGATGGTTCGAATCAACTTAGTGCGATCTTCATTCCAGATCTGGACTATGTTGCGATTCGCAGGACTATCCATAAGCTGAAACCAGTAAGTGCCGGACTGCAGTACCGTGCCCGAGACCTCGACCGGCTCGGGGAAGGTGATTTTGGTTGCTTTGTTCCATGTGTCGGCTTTGGCGGTATTCGCGACAGACAGAGCCGCAAGTGCCATAAGCAAGAGCACGAAGACTTTCAATTTTTGCGATTTCATTTCTCTTGTTCTCCTTTGGTGAGTTTGCGGTTCGCCTCGAAAACACATTGGACAAGAATTGCGATCTCCAGTCCGTTTGTCGCGACAACACGAATCAACCCAGACTCGCTTTCAAATTCGGGTTGTTGTTGTGTTTCTTGAACCACATTCGCGATTAGCAGTTGCAATGCAAACGCCAAAACAACACCCTTTAAAATACGTGACTTATCGTGCTTCGAGTTCCCCAATCCTTCGCGAACTTCCGAAATCTCAGGACAATTAGCCGGGAACGCTGCATATAAGCGGCTTGATTTCAAAACAGCATCCGCGGAGCTGAGATGATCTTGTGTGTTTAAGAAGTGAAATCCTTAAAACGTGCACCCCTTGCCGTCGCCAAAAACAGCTCAGAAAGAATGAACAAATAATTCCTCAAGCAATAGTCTTTGGCCACGGTCTTGCGTAGCCGGAGATTACCGTTTACGAAACATTCCGCCAGTGGTCGCCCAATGGCAGAGATAACGCGCGTCCGGGAAATCAAACCATGTTAGGCAGGAAACCAAAAAAGTACTTTAGCCACGTATTTTTACTCGCAGGATTTGTTCTTCTGATATTCTCCGGCATGCGAAACTCCGTTCGGTTGTCTTGTCGCGCGTCGCGCTCCGGCAATTCGAGGCGGCAAGAAATGACATACCTGACGACCGCAGGACTCGTGTGCCGCCAACAGCGGCGACTCCAGACTTTGTACTTTGGTCGCAGAATCGCATCCGGTAATATGAAGAGAGCATAATGTGCCAGACTGCCTCCCCGTTAGCCGTCATTCGCATCCCCAGGATTGACGTCGAGGCACCAGCACTTGAAGGCACCGACGATCTAACCCTGAACCGCGGCGTGGGCCGTATCGCCGGCACGGCACTGTTCGGACGCAACGGGAACGTAGGTGTCGCCGGCCATCGTGACGGCTTTTTTCGTGGCTTGAAAAACGTAACAATCGGCGATCACATTGAGGTAGAGGAATCAGATCGGGTTGAGACCTATATCGTCGATCGCCTGCAGATCCTTACTCCCAACGATGTCACCACCTTACGCTCGAATGGAACAGCGACCGTAACGCTCGTGACTTGCTGCCCATATGTTGGCCCAGCTCCGCAGCGTTTTATTGTGCATGCCGTTCTGATTGCCTCCGAGGTACGAACGAAGGCCGGCGTATTGGCTGATGACCCTGCCAATTATTAGAGGTTAACGCCAGCAAATCCTGGATGATATAGTGACCGGCACCGTTCTGCGCCTGGACCAGGTGTTGCGCCGAATGAAATTGAGCTCGGCACAACTGCTGAGGGCTTCGCGTCAACGACCTCTCAAACTCGGCAACTTGTCAAACAATTACTTTCCGAAAGCGCGAACTGAAAAAATGAGTTGTTGTCGAGGAAGGCGCCACCCGAGAGTCTTGCGCGAAATCTGCCCGCTGGTATTTTTACCAGTTAACCCGACGCAATGCCTTGAGCACGATTGACAGCGGGCGATCAGTATTAGGCGTTGGATTTCGCGGGAAGAGCGAGGCCGGTGGATTGGCAACCAACTCATTGACCCACTTCGAGATCTACGCGAACAACCTGCCAGCCTGGCCGAATTTTATCGCAGCGTTTTCGGGCCGACGAGTTCATGGCAATGGGAGCTGGTATTTACCAAAGCGGCGTTCTGTCAGCCAAAGAAGTAGATCTGCTCGGTGTCGCCTTGAATGCTTTATTTCACTCACGTGTCCGCATCGAGCATGCGCCGGCACATCAAGAATGGGTTGAAAGCTGGTGCAACCATTCACGAAATCATGGAAGTGCTCAAACTTTGCATGGCCCAGGGTGTGCAAGCCTGCAACCTGGGGCGTGTCCATTTTGGACGAGGAGTTGAAGAGGAGACAGAGAATTGCCGAACTTCATCGGAGTTGCGCGTTTAGAACAAGTCCCGCCGGGGAGAGGCACCACGTTCACGCGGCCGGGAAAGGATCTGGCGCTTTTTAACGTCGATGGGCCCATCCATGCGATGGATGATGGATGCCTGCACCACAGCCTGTCTGGTAACCTCGCAACTCCATGGCAAGATCGTTACCCGTCGGGGTCACGGCTGGAAACATGACGTAACAACGGGGAGCACGCTCAGCTCCCCAGGCTACGAAGTGGCAACGTGCCCAATCCAGGTGCTCGACGGAAGAATTCTGGTGGCGGCTGATGAACCTCACCAGCGCCTTAAAGCAGTCTCGTGTGATAGCGCGGTACGAAGGCCAACGGCTGTGCAGGGGTATCTGAACCATTTGGGAGAACATCTCCTTGGTCGCGTCCGAGGACCGCTAAAGTTTCGCATCGTTCTGCAACCGATGGCAGCCGCCGTGGTAGCGACTCGCGCCGCCATCAGAGACGCGCAGAAGGGACACCCCGCCTACGGTTGGGCCGTCCTCACAGATCCGGCGCGCAGGGCGGGGTTGTTGCGAGAAGGCTGGTCGGATGTAGTTAAAGTCTTTGTTGCAGCCGTGATCGTAGATCTGATTTATCAGGTCATCGTGCTGCGGAGGATCTACCTGGAGCAATCCATCATTGTTGCCGTCATTCTGGCTTTGCTGCCTTATCCGTTGGTTCGGGGTTTGTTGAACCGCGTTGTAAGGATTTGGAATCCGAAAGGGGCGGGGTCGAACAAAACTCCTCACGGAAAGAATCCGGTTTAGCGGTTACCGTCGTTGCAAGCCCATAATCCTGGTGATGAGCCAGCCCGCAAACACCCCGCCAGCCCTCACTGCCTCGACTAGATCGGCCTTCGCGCGCACGCGTGAGACCTGCGATCGAACCATGATGGCGTGATCCAGGACGGCCACACCGCTGATCAGGTTTCGCTTCGGCGCTGTACAAGTTCTTTCAGATTGAACTGACCGCAACACAGATGGACCGGAGTTCTCGACCGGGGAATTCTCACTTGCCATGCTGGGTCGGGTCGTTAGCGTTGGCCCTAGGCGCGCTTGATCACCCGTACAACATGCGAAGCATTCGAAAGCAGGACCCTTCGTTACGACCCTCCATGGCAGGAGTGCTTACGGCCGTGATTGTGGCTGTGGGACTGGTGACCTTGTTCACTGTTTTGTTGCGCAGGTAACGATCGGCCAAGGCGAACATCCAAACCAAATTGTGGACTCACCGATGCACAACTGGCAGTCAAAAGCCTGACACAGACGAACCGCGATGGGAGGGCGACAAAAACGCTTAACCCCAGCAAAAGTCAAGAGAAGAACCAAAAGGCACTGAACAAGGCGATGAGCAAACTATTAAAGGATTTTCCGCCGAAGCAGATAGACCATAGAAGTCTGCGCCTCAAAGAGAAACCTTTGGGGGACTTTCGCCCAAAAATCACCTCTCTACGGAATAGTATCCCTTTCTGTAGTGCGCGTGTAATGAGTGCTCGGCTGTTGACGAAGTTACACGCACTTTAATTTTGTGCCACTTGCCGTCGAACACCGATGGCCTGTAACCGAGGAGGTACTCGTTTCGCAACTCCCAGCTAATTTCCGCCGCGACTTGCGGAAGTTTGGCACGGTTCTCGACAGTTATGGTCCGACCGCCCGTCTTGTCCGTTATCTCGCTCAGCCACTTCTTACCGAGACGTTCTTCGACCGTGTTGAAGAAAAATGTCTCGAACAGACCGACCGCGTAGATCTGAGCGTCGCATTCCGCAACCAGCTTTTTGATGTCGTGCAGCGTATAGCGGCTCGCGTTGTCGCCCCCGTCAGAAAAAATCACGATGGCCTTGCGCTGGTACCGCGCCGACTCCAATTGCGACTCGGCGAGGTAGATCGCATCCAGCAATGACGTGGCCCCCCCCGGCTCTATCGAAGTCAGCTTCTCTTCTACGTCATCAGCGGATTGGGTGGGTCCGTCAAGCAGCCGCGGACAATCTGAGAAGCTGATAGCGAAGTATTCGTCTTCCGGATTTGCATTCTCGATGAACCGATGGATCGCTACCCGCTCGGTATCGATCTTGTCGGTCATACTTTTGCTCACATCGAAGAGCACAGCTATCGAGATCGGCGCCTGTTCGGTCGAGAAATAGCGGATCTGCTGCGGTTTGTCTCCTTCGAAAAGCGCGAAATCTTGCTCCCTCAGATTCACCACGGGGCGATTCATGGCATCCGTAACCACGACCGGGACTTGGACCAGATCGACGGCAACGCGTATGGGCTTTATACGAGACGGGAGGGAGGCTCCATTCATCGTCGCCGCATCCGCTGCTCCGTGATGCTGCGCGGCTGGCCTGGGAACGATGTGTGCTTCATCTTCAGATTGCGCCCAGATCAATGAGCTCGAAACCAGCAACGAAATCCAAATGCACACTACAAGCAAGTGCAGTTTTGCACTGAGGCAGGCAATGTTCAACATCATGTCAGGAGATACGAACTGATTGTACCGAGTATCAATTAGCGAAGCACGTTCCGTCAAGTTTTGACAAGTTTCGACGAGAGTCGGCGGGTACCCTCAACCTGTGGTGAAATACCTAGGGCAAGACAGTCCACGGCTCATCAAGCGATCAACGGCGCGATCGCCTCACCCCCTTCTTCCAGGATCAGTCAGAACAACAAAACAACAAAAGAAAGTGACGCCACCGAACTCGTTTGACATGCTCGATACACATCTGGCAGTTCTTGCAGTTGCCACGGTCGGTTCCTCTGGCCACGCTAACAAAATGATGCGAAAAGCGGGGAATGCGCGCACGCTCCTCTGCCGGGTTGCGAACGAGCGAAAGGCGATGAGACCCGCGAATGGGGGCCTCCCAGCTCGGACCATCATTTTTCAGAATCCAGGAGGTCGCAATGCGTAAGCTAGCAAAATGGATCCCGTGCGCACTTGTCGTGGTGAGTGCAATCGCATGGTCTCAGGAATACCCGAAGGCGGAGGCGTCATTTGACTATTCCTACGTCCGCTACGCTCCGAATTTTCCCGGGAGCCAGGTGCATAACCTCAATGGCGGTGGAGGGACATTCGTTTTCAACATTAATCAATATTTGGGCATCAAGGCAGATCTGCAAGGCTACGGCAGCACTACAAGTCACTTTGCGTTTCTCCCCAGTCCAACCTTCCCCCTTGGGGGCGTGGGGAACGTCCAGGGTAATTTATTCACCTATCTCTTCGGTCCGCAAATCAAGATCCACTCCCCGAGGATTCAACCGTTCGTTCATCTACTGTTCGGCGGAGCATACTCTAACGTATATGCTAACGCCTTTAGTGTTATATGTAGGCCGTCGGGAGCGTGCTCTGTCACGAAGGCGCCTTCCAACAACGCATTTACTATGGCATTTGGCGGCGGCATAGACATTCCCTTAGGACACACGGTGTCCATTCGACCAGCTGGGTTGGATTACCTTTACACCGACTTCATTAACAGATTTAACAATTCGAATCAGAACAACTTCCGTTATACGGCGGGAATCAACTTCAACTTGGGCGGCAGAGGGAAGTAAGCCTCCAACGATTTATACGAGCCGATTTAGGAGCTGATCAAGAGAAGCTGCTGGCGCAGACACCAGCGCAGAAGCTGAAGCACCTCGCACTGGGCGCTGAATGGGAGCGCCTAGCACGTCGGGTAGAAGGGCCCGGGCCGGCCAGTCGCTAACGACCGCGACCGCGCCGTAGCCCGGGGTCTATCGAGTTCCATACACGATGGCAGGGTTGTATGTTGGTACATACTCTACCTGCGGATTTGTCGGCTGAATCACGATGGTCTGCGGAGGACTGTTGCCACAGTGATCTGGGATCCGGATTTCAAGTTGCGGGAGGCATAGGCCTGAGCAGGCAGCGTCTGCCCCGCCGTCATCACATCGGACGTCTGAGTCTATAGGCCTCGGCGAGCGCGGAGGTCGAGCTGGCCCTCGAGCTTCCTCGCTCTTGTTAAAGGAGCATCTGCCGGACGGTTGTGGAGTAGCCACTTACTTTCCAACGTGATTGCCGGGAACTATGTGGCGTCCGGGGGGGGAGGCCCCGAAGAGAAGGAGTGTCGTGGGCTTCCGCAGGGCAAGTTAATCGGGAGGCGAAGGCCGTGTGTTCCCGCTAACCAGCGAGAATTTCGATGCCCTACGCGGGCGAAAAAAAAGCTGTGCCAGTTTCCCCTCGCCAAAGACTCTTTGCAACTCGCCGAATGCGAAGAAAGGAATGAGGCACACAAACATGAGAACGGTCAGAGTCAGAATCCCCTCCCAGGTCCCCCCACCAAGGTCAGCGATACTCTGGGAGAAAGACCTCCCATGAAAGAACCCGACGGCAGCATCTTCCAGAATCTTGCAACACGCCAGTACGACAGAAAACAAGGCAGACTTCAGCAGAGTCGGATAGATGAGGGGCGCGTCGTTAGCCCGGTCGCCCAGATGAAACGCTCGGGCTATGAGTACAAACTTCCCTAAGACCAGGGCATTAATGAGTGCGACGCCATGGGCCACGTAACTGATGCGCTCCTTGTTTAAAATCACGGACTTGTACAAGAGGAAGAGCCCGAAAACCATCCAAAGATAGAGGGCGATAACGAGAAATTCCCGTAGCTCGTGGTAGGCTCTCTGTTTCAGCTGTCCCGTTTTTCTACCCATTGCAACATCTCCACATCCGAGAAACTGCTGTTACGCAAGCGTAATGACGACCCTGGCCTGAAATGCTCGAACCGGCTATTTGATTTCTTGATGAGCTGAACGCGATCTGCCGGATGCTACCGCCCACCCATCCGTTTGTAGTTTGAATTTGTTGTCGTCACCTGAAGCTTTTTCGCGGTCGCGGCAAGAACCGTCTGCTGGACGTAGTTTGTTCCATCTGGCAGGCTACCCATTTGAGCCCTAGCGTCACTGCATTCTTTGGGTCGTCCATGTGGGTGCTCACGCTTCGCGAGCTGACCTTTCTTGTGGCTGTGCAAGAGAGCGTCATCTGGTCACCAGGCTGGCCATAGTTCCTGAACTCGAGCGCCACTGTTTGGGCCCAGGATTCGGATTCAACGAAGCATTCCCTGCCTTGAAGGCTCGTTCCCATTTTCTGCGGGTCGGGCGGAACGTATTCAGCCAGTAAAGTCTTCACCTGGCCCATATAGCCTCCATTTCCTCCTTCTTCTTCTCGACGATTTTTGTTTTATTCTCTCCCCCCCACTCTGTGGCGGAGCAGGCTCGCCGATAGGCGTCTTTTCTACCGTTCGGTCGGGTCGGTATCGGCACTCCGAGGTCTTACGGCGGCCTAGGCTCACCCTTAAGAGTGAGCTGAGTTGTCTCTATCCATTGATACTGATGCAGTTTTTGCTTATTTTCTGCAACCGATTGCTTGACAGCGGCCATTTTTTTTGCTGTAGGTCCCCACCGGCTTCTCCTGTTTGTGCGCTCGCCGAAGAGAGACTAGCGAGCACCGCCGTGGCAGAAAGCAGAATCCATCGGTTCAAATTGCGAAAGACAGGAGCGGATTTCATGGCACCCCCTTCAAGACTTCAGAGTCCAGACGGACCATCCCGATGAAGCCATCGTAAAACCAGGCGCGGAGTCGCGCATCTGCGGGAACTGACAGGGCAGGCCGAATTTCAACGAGGGCGGCAGGGGAACGAGAAGAACATGAGAACTTTGAACGACAAATGACCTCAATTTTGACAGCTGCCACAGACCAAAAATCGGGGTGACTCTCTGGCCGGCGAGTACCGTCATCCAGACTGGAGATTGCGGAGGCCGCGTATGCCGCCAAAAGTACGAGAGATACCTAAAAGACCGAACATCCTGGTCATCAGCCACCTTCAATTTCGATCAGGCTCTATAGAGGGCCCGGCAGCAAGAGCGCAATTGCCAAAAGCGATTCGCGGGGGGAGTCAAGCGGATTTGAAATTACAAAGTCGTGGTTTTATTTCTGTCGATCTTCGTGCGCTGAACCACATTAGTGGTTCATCCAATCTTGAGCTTTCAAGAGATATAGCTCAGAGAGTGGCTGCAAATCGGATCAGTTTTATAAATGTGCCCAACGCCACCGTTTTCAGACTATGCTCATTGGGCGATGGCGCTTCACATCCGAAGTGCCAAGGTCGGAGGCCTTCTGAGCCGAGGCGTTAATCGGATCCCGGGACCGAACATTGGTTACACACGCAGGCGTGTTGAGTTGTACTGAGCTCGGTGAAGAAATCTTGGTGCGGGCGGAGGGAGTCGAACCCTCACAGGCCTTTTGAGCCCTGCGGATTTTCTTACCGACTACGGCTTTCGCCGCCCG
>JASHRE010000288.1 GCA_030037515.1 Candidatus Sulfotelmatobacter sp. | reverse complement strand
TAACGTCGTGCCGGGCATGAAGTTTGTGGGGCTTTCGTTGTCCTATCCCGAGGGTGGCGCGCACATGTTCGAATACTTTCTCGACCCGAAGAATCACAAGCCGGGAATACCGCTGGATGCAATTTCGTTCCACGTCTATGCGGCTCCCGGCGCAGACCAGCCGCAAGAGGCCTGGCCATTTACATTTTTCGGCCGTGCCAATGAATTTCTGGCGGCGGCAAGATACATTGTGCGGTTGCGAGATCGTCTGTCGCCCACCACCAAAATCATGGTCAACGAATCCGGAGCGATCCTGCCGGGCGATATGGTACAAGGCGAACCGAATCACGTGGAGAAGCCGATCCCTGCCGCATACTGGAACCTGAGTGGTGCGCTGTACGCTTACGTATATGTGGAACTGGCAAACCTTGGAGTGGATGTTGTCGGTGAGTCGCAACTGGTAGGGTTCCCCAGCCAGTTTCCCAGCGTCACCATGATCGATTGGGCGACGGGCAAACCGAATGCGCGGTACTCTGTTCTTGAGTTGCTTAAAAACAATTTCGGCCCAGGCGACGATTTGATTGGAACCGACGTCATCGACCATGGCATCCCGGCCGACACCGACGCAATTACAGCGCAGGCGTTTGTCGCGGGCAGTGAAAGAAAGCTGCTATTGATCAATCAGCGAGATCGCGAGATTCAGGTGGAACTACCCAAAGAAGTTTTGGGAGCGTCCGTGCAAACCATTGGCGGGACTTCACCGGATGTGATGAGGCAGGACGTGACAGATTCCAACTTACGGTTGTTGCCATTTGCGGTATCGGTCATCACCTTGAAGAATTAGCAGGAGAGAAGATCGAGTTCCGTTGAATGTGGGGCTTCTCCGCAGGGGTCACGTGGGACTCGGAAGCGTACTAGGCTCCTTCGCATTTGCTAGGGATGCGATTGAAGGACGTTGATGCTGACGAGACGGGATAGCACTGGCCTTATCGGGCTTGGTTGTATTGCCTTCCTTTTTTCCATTCTTCAAAGCTCGCTCTCGGTTGCGCAGGGGGACCCCGACCTTTCGCGTCTGAAAGACCGGTTTGCACATCCGCCGGACGAGGCGCGCATCATGATGCGCTGGTGGTGGTTCGGACCGGCTGTCTCCAAGCCCGAAATCAAGCGGGAACTCGAGGAGATGAAATCTGCGGACATTGGAGGTGTCGAGATTGCTGCCCTTTATCCTCTCGCGTTGGACGACCCTCAAAGCGGTTTTCACAACATGACGTTCCTGTCGGACGAGCATCTCGATGCCCTCCGGTTTGCCGCTTCAGAAGCCAGGGAACTGGGGCTGCGCGTGGATGTCACGCTCGGAAGCGGCTGGCCTTTCGGAGGTCCGCACATTCCTGTGACCGAGGCGGCGGGGGCAATGCGGGTCGAAACCATTGAGATTCCATCGGGCGCCAAATCCATCTCCATTCCCGACATCACAGCCGGCGAACGATTGGAAGCGGTCTTTTTGGTGCCCGGTTCACCGGGTGCTCTCGCCGTTCGAGAAGGGAATTGGGTTCGGGAGCCGGCGATCGAGCACGGTCGACTGCAGATTTCTTTAGGACTGAGCGGTCCCCATGTGGCGGTGTTCTTCATCTCGAGCCGCACCGGAATGACCGTGAAACGGCCGGCGGTTGGGGCAGAGGGATTTGTTCTCGATCACTACGACAAGCATGCGCTCGAAATCCATCTTCACGCCGTTGGCGATCGTTTGATGGAAGCTTTCGGGGATCATCCCCCCTACGCCGTATTCAGCGACAGTCTGGAGGATTACGGATCCGACTGGACTCCCGAACTGCGGCGGGAGTTCGAGCGGCGGAGGGGCTATGATCTCACCCCTCACTTGTTGGCGCTGATTGGCGACGTCGGTCCGGACGCATCCGCCATTCGCCATGATTGGGGAAAGACCTTGACGGAACTGGCGGATGAAAACTATCTCCAGCCGCTCGACGAATGGGCGCGCCAACATCACACGTTACTCCGTTCTCAGACGTACGGATTTCCGCCTGTCACACTCTCGAGTAACCAGTACGAAGACCTGCCGGAGGGGGAAGGCAAAGCGACCTTGTTGATGTGGCGCCAGTTCTCCGACACGCGCTGGGCGGCATCGGCGGGACATCTATTCGGCAAGCCGGTCATCTCGTCGGAAACCTGGACGTGGCTCGACTCTCCGGCTTTTCGGGCCACGCCGCTGGATATGAAGGCCGAAGCCGATTTGCATTTCCTCGACGGCATCAATCAGTTGGTCGGACACGGATGGCCTTACTCTCCCCATATGGCGGGCGAGCCGGGATGGCGGATGTATGCCGCCGGTGCCTTCAATGCCCACAATCCTTGGTGGTTTGCCATGAGGGATTTGGCAGTGTATCTCGAGCGAGTCAGTTTCGCTCTGCGACAAGGCAAGCCAGCCAACGATGTGGCAGTTTTGTTGCCCAACGACGATGCCTGGGCCAGCTTTACCGTGAACGGTGAATCGTCTTCGCCCGGGACGACCAAGAGTGCCTTCAACACCGTAGGCAACGATATAAGCATGGATGAGTCCATGGACGGCTTGTTGGGACACAACATAATTCCCGAGATTCTTGACGCGGGATTCAACCTGGACTTCATTGACGCAGACGCGATCGACAAGCTCGGCATTCGGTATCCAATTCTTGTTCTGCCAGGAGTTGAGCGCATTCCGCTCGTCACCTACCGAACCATCGAGCAATACGCAACGCACGGGGGAACGGTTATCGCCTCGCGGCGCTTGCCTTCCAAGTCTCCGGGACTGTTGAATGCCGACAGCGAAAGCGAGCAGGTCCAGGAAATCTCGCGGCGGTTGTTTCTCGGCACGGGCGCGCCCGGTCGTTTCCTGAAGGATGAGAGCCAGTTGGGAACGGCGTTGGCAAGCCGTAGTAAGCCGGACGTTGGTTTTTCTCCGAAAGCTCCGGAAATCGGATTCATCCACCGCAAACTGGCGGGTGCGGATCTCTACTTCATTGCGAATACAGCGAATCACCCGGTTGAGACGCAGGCGCAGTTCCGCGACCGAAAAAGCAACGCGGAATGGTGGGACCCATTCACCGGTCGGATTTCCCGCATCGGGAACGCGGCGCAGATTGCAGTTGCACTCGAACCTTACGAATCGCGGCTGATCGTTTTTACCGGCGATGTCGGCAAACAAGAGCCTGAGATGGCATTCGACGCTCGGTCGAAATACATTGATATTTCTTCCGACTGGAAGCTCACGTTCCGCGATTTGAAGCGGACAATCACGATGGCGAGGCTGCATTCGTGGAGCGAAGAGGAGCCCTTCCAGTACTATTCAGGTCAGGTCCAGTACGAGAAGACGATTGATATTCCCGCCGAGTTCTTGGGGAACTCTTTGGTTCTAGATTTTGGAAAAGGCACTCCGGTTCCGATTCCTGATCCCTTGCCCACGTTCAACATGCGCGCCTATCTGGATGGCCCGGTGCGAGAAGCGGCGGAGGTCTATGTCAATGGTCAAAAGACGGGAGTTGTGTGGCACCCTCCGTACTTGATTGATCTGACCAAATGGCTGAAGCCGGGAACGAACCAGCTAGCCATCGTCGTTGGCAATACCGCAATCAATTCCCTGTCTGGCCACGCCCTCGCTGACTATCGCCTGTTGAACGAGCGATACGGGGAAAGATTTGTGCCCCAAGGTATGGATCACTTACAACCCCTGCCTTCTGGAATTGTTGGCAGGCTACAACTGCGCGTCACTCCGCGGCATTGAGAGTTTAAGAAGGCGGGTGAAAAAGCAGGAAATCGACGCCGATCCACCGATCCTCGGCAGCAGATCCACCGTTCACTGACTCTACGGAAGGGTGACGACCGCGACCGAGTACCCGCCCAGCTTCAACCTGTCGCTGCTCAATTCCATCCTTGCTGGCGGCTGGAAACCGGTGGTCTGATCTACATAATTGAGCCTTCCGCCAGCCGCTCCCGCGACGGTAACGTTGAAGGCGCGGTCTCGCTTGTTCACCAGCAGAACTCGCTTTTTGCCATCCTCGGTCGCAAAGGCTAGCGAATAAACGTAAGGCTGGTTCGACTCGGTTTCAACCAGTTTGTCGCCTGGAGCGAAGTTGTCATGCAAGAGCTTCAGCACCCAAAAACGAGCATTGGGTTTGCCGTCGTTCCAGTCGACCATGGAAACACTGGGATACTGCGTGGGAAAACCCACGAGCTGCGACTCTCCCGCAACCTCGATTCCGATTTTCGAAAGTTCGCCGACCAGATATGCATACAACGCACCGGCGAGATTCCAATAGGAGTTCTCAATGGGCTTGGCTTCGTGCCCGGGTTTGCCCTGATCTCCATCGTCAGCGGAAATGACCCCGAGTTCGTCGATGGTCGTCCTGGTTTCCGGAGAAAGCCGCTTGCGGATCGACTCTATATAACGCACGGTCTTGAGAAATCCATCGGCCTGATCGAAGTACGTGAACTGCTCGACTTCGGGAGTCTGATCCGGGGTTGGCAGGGCATAGAAGTGATACGAGATGAAATCCAGCGGAACGCCCGGCTTGTGATTCCTGTGGTCGAGGAAATACTCGAAGTAGTGAGGTTCGGTTGGCATGGCCAGGGCCAGCCCAACGAACTTGAGGTCGGGCTCGACCGCCTTCATGGCCAAAACGACTTCATCATAGAGGCGAGTGTAAGTCTCGGCGTCAAAGTGATGCTCGAAGTCGATCTCGTTCAGTACCTCCCAATACGAGATGGGATAGTGGTAGCCCGACTCGTGCCAATTGCCGAACTCGTCGGTGAAGCCGCCCTTGGCGTACCAGGCAAGCAGGCGAGCGTAATAGTCGGCCACTTCTTTCATGGTGGTATCGCGCAGCTCCGTGCCTTGTTCATACGTCCACGTTACCTG
>JASHRE010000287.1 GCA_030037515.1 Candidatus Sulfotelmatobacter sp. | reverse complement strand
TCGTTGATCGAGCGATGAACCAGGTCGCGGGATTTCCTGGCCGCAGCAGTGTCTGGCTCGTGACCGCGGACACCAGGATAGCCGCCTCCGCCATCCGCCACGATTGCCAGCGCAAATGCGTCTAAGACCGCAGGATTCGTCGCCGTGTCTTTTGCGGCCGCAGCGGCGTCGGACGGAGCTCCGCCCAAGCCTTTGTTGAAGTGGAGCTCGAGCATGTTATAGCGCGATCCCGCAAACAGAGCGTTCGCCAGTCGCTCACCTGAACTGTCGTGGAGCAACGACGCAGGCAGCCAGAGCGATTCGTATGCATAGATGGTCCAAGCAACCTGGCCTGCATCCCCTGTCCACCAAACGTTTGTCGGGCTCGCGTCCGGGCGGGAATCGACGACAAAAACGTCCTGGTGCTGCTGCTTCCTCCACTCCACGTCCCACCAGTGTCGCGCCGGCATACTACCCAGAATCATGCCCGGCTCGACCGAGAAAAGGCCGGGCGAGCGACCGACCCAATCGAAAAAGGGTTGCCACACGTTTTTCGCTTCTTCCGTGCTCAATCCGTGGGAGACCATGCTGATGCCAAGCACGTTGTTGCCGCCGACGTGGGCTTGTTCTCCCCAGTGGTCATTGAAAAGATTGTCGCGGTAGAAATTGACAAAGTAGCGCAGGAGGCTCCGGAAAGCGTCATCCGAAGCAGCCTTCACGCGGAAGATTGCACCGCCCCAGAACTCTGGCAACTCGCGCACGCGCAGAGTCACCTTGGTCACGACGCCGAATGTGCCACCCCCGCCTCCTTTGAGCGCCCAGTAGAGATCGGAATTCGTGCAGGAGTTCGCGACGCGAATTCTGCCATCGGCGGTTACGACTTCGGCCTCGATCAGACCCGCGGCGGCTGTGCCGTAGTGTTTCGAAAAACTTCCGAAGCCGCCGCTCTGCACAAGTCCGGCGACTCCGACCGTCGTGCATCCTCCGCCTTGGACGTACGAGCCCGCCTTGGTAGTCACTGCGTCGTATGCCTGCATCCAGATTGCTCCGGAACCGCACGTCACTGCGCGCTGCGGAGCTTGTTTGCCTTCGCATCCTTGAGCAATGAATCTTTCATTCATTGTGATATCGCGCATGTGCCGCATCCAGATCAGCAGCGAGTCTGCCGCGTTCGACGTTCCCTGATAACTGTGCCCGCCGCCCTTTACGACCACGCGCAGATTATTCTTGTACGCAAATCGCACGCCGGCGGCAACATGATTGGCATCTTTTGCCGCTACAGCAAAGACGCTCGGTTTCGTAAACCAGGCGTCAACCCATCCAAGAGTCTGCGTCAGACCAGGCTGGTCGCCGACGTAGTAGGGATTGTGAATGTCGTCGATAAGGCTCTTGCAGGCAGTGCCGTGTGTGTCTTTTATGCAGGCTTCGATGGGAAATTCGACGGGAATCAAGTTGCCGTCGACTTCGTCGTTCAGCTGTTTCCACGCCGCATTGGAAGGCCAATCGGCATCCGAGGGGCGCCGTCTGCGGAAACGGGTGCTCGCAAGAAGCGGACGTGGGCAGAGCGGGACAAGCGCGGCCGCCCCGCATTTTTTCAGAAACGTTCTTCGGTCCATATAAGACGGGTTTCGAATCACAACATCTGCCGGCACCGAACCTCGAGGTACCTTTTGCCAATTCCCACGTGAGTCGTGGAATTCTCGACACCGAAGCTTATCATTCAACAGCGCGTTCTTCTCGAGACTGGTCGAGAGCTGACGGCTCAAGCGACGTTTTTCCCCGAAGTGCCACCTCAGTTCTGCGGTGCTCAGCCACACGCAACCCCTGCCACCACGGTCATTAGAGAAACGAATGGCTACACCCTTGACCGCCGTCCTCGGCTAGCGCTCGGCCCTAGCCGGCGACCCCAGCCATTTTGCGAAGACGATCATTCGCGAAATACTGAGCCTGCCCTTCTGCGATAGCCTGCAAAACGAGACTGGCGACGAATTCGGGCTTGTCGCCATCGGCGTAATGGGTGGAGGGTGCGCCGTTGGCCGGATTTCCCATCCTGTTCTTGCCGAAGTTTGTTGCCGTGATAAACGGGTAGATTTCACTGACGACGATGCGGTCCTTTTCAAGCTCAGCGCGCGCCGTGAGACTGAAGCCGAGAAGCGCACGTTTCGAAGACGAGTAAACGCTGTATTGGGGAATCGTCATGAACGCGGTCCCCGAATTGATGTTCACGATGCTTCCTCCGCCTTGGGCTCGCATCACCGGAATCACCGCCTGCATCGCGATGATTGGCCCCAAAACGTTGAGATGGAAGATCTCGTCAAAAACCTCAGGCTCGATCTCCTCGACTGAGGCCGCATAACTGCGCCCGGCGTTATTTACGAGCCCGTCGATGCGGCCGTAATGCTGGTAAACAGCCCCCACGGCTTCCCGCACACGGTCAAACTTCGTCATGTCTGCCGTGACCGGCAAGCTGCCAGGAAGCTGTTGCGACAGCTTTTGAAGCGCATCGCCACTGCGGGCGAGGACGGCGACTTTTGCGCCGCGATCGGCCAGAGCCACCGCTGTCGAAAGCCCGATCCCCGAAGAAGCACCTGTGACGATGAATACGTGATCTTTGATTTGCATGGTTTGATTCCTAAATTGGAGGTTACCGGCGCCTGACCAGCCCACGAGCGTGCCTCGATTTTTCTACTTTTCAGTTCGAATCTCGGCCAATCAATGGGATGCCACTACCGGTGTCGCAGCAGCGCTCTCCGCGGGGGTCCCCGGATAACGCATTTGTTCGGCAATCAGTACCGGACCAGTCGGACGCTGTGCTTGCCCGGAGATCCTTGTGCGCGGTAGCGACCACGGGTAGCCGGGATCGTCTAGGTCTAGGATTGCGCAACATCCGCATCAGTGACCTTTTCGTGCGACCGAATCGACATCGTCGTCGATTTCAATCTTCATCATGCTGCCTCATTGGCAACGAAAAATGCTCCCTTCGCGGCGGGGTCGTGCCACCCTGCCGGCGGACTTACACGTTCGACTTCAGCTGGGCCCCAGCTGTTGGGAGCATATTCAAACACGAGTGGGTTTCCTCTCAGCACAGGGTCCACGATGCGCCATGCTTCTTCCACGTAGTCTTCGCGCGCGAACAGGGAGCTGTCACCGGTCATGGCGGCGCCCAACACCCGCTCATATGCGTCCATCTCATCGGCGCTGGGAGAGTGGCTGGCCACCATTTCGCTGGTTTGGAGCGCGAAGCCTTCGGCGTTTGGGGCTAGCCCCATCATTCCCATCGCGATTGTAACTTCGGGGTTCAGACGCAGCCGGAGATGATTCTGTACCAATTCGTTGTCTGGAATCAGGGATGGAGGCTTCTGAAACTTGCCGAAAATTTCTGTGCTGGTTGCGGGCAAACACTTGCCGGCTCGAATGAAGAAAGGCACGCCCTTCCAGCGCCAGGTATTGACCTCCAATTGCAGAGCTGCGAAGGTCTCTGTCCGCGAATCCTTGGCAACTCCGTTCTCATCCCGGTATCCGCGGAACTGGCCGCGCACCAGATTCTTCTCGTCGATCGGTGGAATCGCTTTGAGGACTTTCACTTTTTCATCTCGCACCGAGTCGCTGTCATAATCGGCGGGCGGCTCCATGGCCAAGTTCGTAAGTACCTGAAATAAATGGTTCTGTATCACATCCCGGATGGTTCCTGTCTGGTCATAGAAGGCGCCACGACCTTGCACGCCGAAATTCTCCGCCATCGTGATTTCGACGCTCTTGATATAGTTGCGGTTCCAGAAAGACTCGACAAACGTGTTGGCGAAGCGGAAGGCCAGCACGTTGTTGACCGCGCGCTTGCCGAGATAATGGTCGATGCGAAAAATGTCGGCCTCATCGAAGAACCGCAGCAGTACCTTGTTTAGCTCTTTCGCTGACGCCAGATCGTGTCCGAAAGGTTTTTCGACGATGACTCGGGCTCCCGTCGAGCAACCCGAGTCCGCAAGCTGCTCCACGACCGTTTCAAACAGAACCGGGGGGATGGCCAGATAATGGGCGGGATGTTGCGCGCCCTTCAGTTGATTGCGAAGGTCCGCGAAAGTGGCGCGATCCTGGTAATCGCCGTCCACATATCGCAACAAGCCGATCAGCTTTTCGAAGGCCGCCGAGTCGAGCCCCCCGTGTTTTTCGAGGCTATCCTCGGCGCGGGCGCGCAGTTGATCGAGATTCCACCCGGCTTTGGCCACGCCGACTACCGGCACGGTGAGATGCCCTCGTTTTACCATCGCCTGCAAAGCCGGGAAAATTTTTTTGTAGGCGAGATCGCCGGTGGCGCCGAAAAAGACCAGTGCGTCAGAGTGGGAACCGTTCATGAATTGTCTCCTTGGGCTGCGGACGATTTAGGCTGCGGTCGATTTCTCCTCCCGCTTTTCTAGGTGCCCGCCAAATCCGTAGCGCATCGCGGAAAGGAGTTTGTCGGCAAAGTCCGCTTCGCCCCGTGAACTGAAGCGCTCGTACAGAGACGCGGTCAGAACCGGAACGGGGACGGCTTCGTCAATGGCCGCCTTGATTGTCCAACGGCCCTCGCCGGAGTCCGAGACCCGGCCGGCGAACTTGGAAAGCGACGGGTCTTTGAGCAGGGCAGCCGAGGTGAGATCAAGCAACCACGAAGCAATCACGCTGCCGCGCCTCCACACTTCGGCGATGTTCTTTAGATCAAAGTCATACTTGTAATGCTCGGGGTCGCGCAAGGGGGTGGTTTCGGCGTCAATCTGGCCCTCCGTTTTCCCGACGTTTGCGGAGCGCAGCACGGATAAACCCTCGGCATAGGCAGCCATGATTCCGTACTCAATTCCATTGTGCACCATCTTGACGAAGTGCCCCCCGCCGTTTGGACCGCAGTGCAAATAACCCGACTCGGCGGTGCCCTCGACATTTTCGCGACCGGGGGTGCGCGGTATGTCGCCCCGACCAGGCGCCAGGGCGGAGAAGATCGGATCGAGATGTTGGACCACATCCTTTTCGCCGCCGATCATCATGCAGTAGCCGCGCTCCAGACCCCATACCCCGCCGCTCGTGCCCACATCCACGTAGTGAATGCGCTTGGCCGCCAGATCATTGGCGCGCTCGATGTCGTCGATGTAGTAGGAATTTCCGCCGTCGATGAGGATGTCGCCTGCTTCGAGATGAGGCAAAAGCTCAGCGATTGTTTCGTCAACCGCGGCCGCCGGAACCATAAGCCACACCGCGCGCGGTTTTTCGAGCTTGTTCACGAGATCTGCCGGCGACGTCGCTCCCGCCGCTTTTTCCGCGACCAATTCGTGCACCGCTGTTGGAGACCTGTCGAACACAACGCAAGTGTGTCCGTTCCGGAGGAGTCTCCGAACCATGTTGGCGCCCATTCTTCCAAGTCCGATCATTCCAAGCTGCATATTTTTCTCCTCTTCTCGTTTTCGACTAGCCCCATTTGCTCAGGGTGGGATGCATAAGGTTTGCGCAAATAGCAATCGCTTTGCTACGACTTTTTAAGCTTTCGATAACGCCGAATCAAAGCGCTCGTCGAACTATCGTGCTGAAGGGCGGGTTCGGTCGTGCTCTCCAGTTCTGGAATGATCCTCTGGGCGAGAACCTTGCCCAGTTCGACGCCCCACTGGTCGAACGAATCAATGTTCCAGATGACGCCCTGTGTAAACACCGAATGCTCGTAAAGGGCGACAAGCTTGCCTAGAGTTTCGGGGGTCAACTTATCAACCAGAATGGTGTTCGATGGCCGATTCCCCTCGAAGACCCGGTGTGGCACAAGCCACTCTGGCGTGCCCTCTGCCTTTACCTGTTCGGGTGTCTTGCCGAAGGCAAGGGCTTCGGTCTGGGCAAACACGTTCGCCAGAAGCATGTCATGATGCCGGCCGAGCGGATTGAGCGGTGTGACAAATCCGATGAAGTCGCAGGGAATGAGCCGTGTGCCCTGGTGGATTAACTGGTAGAACGAGTGTTGGCCGTTGGTTCCAGGTTCGCCCCAGTAGATGGCGCCGGTATCGTGGGCGACCGGTTTGCCCTCAAGCGTGACGTGCTTGCCATTGCTCTCCATCGTCAACTGTTGCAGGTACGCGGGAAAACGCTTGAGGTACTGTTCATAGGGCAGGACGGCGACGGTCTGCGCACCGAAAAAGTCGTTGTACCAAACGGATAAAACGCCCATAAGAACCGGGAGATTGCTCGCAAGAGGGGCGGTGCGAAAATGCTCGTCCATCTGATGAAACCCGCTCAGCATGGAACCGAAGTTGTCAGGACCG
>JASHRE010000286.1 GCA_030037515.1 Candidatus Sulfotelmatobacter sp. | reverse complement strand
CGAAACCGATCACTCCAACAGCCGAGGAAGGTTTTCTGTTCAATGGCGGAAGTGGCGCACGCCGGTAAACAGGGTGGCGAGTCCCAGCCGGTCAGCGGCTTCGATGACTTCGGGATCGCGCTGCGAGCCTCCCGGCTGAATGATCGCGGTCGCGCCGGCTTTAGCGATTTCTTCGACGCCATCGGGAAACGGGAAGAACGCGTCGGAGGCGGCAACTGTGCCTTTCAACGGCAGTTGCGCTTTCATCGCGCCGAATTTTGCGGCGTCGACACGGGACATTTGTCCGGCGCCAATGCCAACGGTCTGGCCCTCGCGCGCGTAGACGATGGCATTGGATTTGACGTGTTTGCAGATCTGCCACGCGAACAGCAGAGCGCGAGTTTCTTCCGGCGTCGCAGAACGCTTCGTCACCACCTTCAAGTCCGTATCTGCGAGAGGGCGAACGTCGGCATCTTGCACCAGCATGCCTCCGGAAACATTTTTCAACGTCCATTTCTGAGCGGCGGGAGTGACCTCGACCAGCCGCAGATTTTTCTTGGAGGCGAACTTGGCCCTGGCCGCCTCATCGAAGGCAGGCGCGGCGATGACTTCGAGAAAAAGCTTGTGCATCTGCTCGGCGGCTCCGGCGTCGACGGGACGATTCACCCCGATGACGCCTCCGAACGCAGAGACCGGATCGCACTCAAGAGCACGTTGAAAGGCTTCGGCGAGCGTCTTGCCGGTGGCCGCTCCGCACGGGTTTGTGTGCTTGATGATGGCACAGAAAGGCGTATCGTCTTTGAAATCCTGCGCCACGTCCCACGCGGCTTGCAAATCGACAATGTTGTTGTAGGAGAGTTCTTTGCCCTGCAGTTGCTTCGCGTTTGCGACCCCTGCGCCGGAGCCGTCGCAATACATGGCGGCGTTTTGGTGCGGATTTTCGCCGTAGCGAAGATCGAGCACTTTCTGGAAGTTCAGGCGCAGCGTGGGCGGAAATGATTCGGCCTGCGCCGGTGAATGGCCGGATTCAGGGCTGATGCGCTCCAGTGTGGAGGCGATCGCGGAATCGTACGCCGCGGTGAGGGCAAAGGCTTTTTGGGCCAGACGCCACTTGGTCGCCAGAGAAAGCGTACCGTTTTCTCGCTCCAGCTCATCGGCGATCGCGCTGTAATCCGAAGGCGAAGTCACGACCGCAACATCGTGAAAATTCTTTGCCGCCGAACGTATCATCGATGGTCCACCGATGTCGATATTTTCGATCAGCTCTTCGAACTTCACGTCCGGCTTGGCGGCAGTTTTCTGGAACGCATAGAGGTTCACGACGACCATGTCGATGGGCGCAATGCCATGCTCAGCAACAGAGGCAACGTGCCTGGAATCTTCGCGGCGATGCAAGATGCCCCCGTGAACGTTAGGATGCAGAGTCTTGACGCGGCCATCCAGCATCTCCGGGAAGCCGGTGAGTTCGGAGACGTCTTTGACCGCGATGCCGGAATCGCGCAGCAACCTGGCAGTGCCTCCCGTGGAAATGAGTTCGATGCCGAGAGCAGCCAGCCGTCTGGCGAACTCGACCAGCCCGGTTTTATCGGTGACGGAGAGAATGGTGCGATGAATGGGGGGACCGACGGACGTCATGAGGCCTCGATCTGGAAGATGAATTGCAGAGTAGTAAAGGGAAATTTTATCAGCTACTCGGAGGTTGGTTGTTCGGGTTGAGCCACCGGACTGCTT
Organism: Candidatus Sulfotelmatobacter sp.; assembly: GCA_030037515.1. Classification (GTDB taxonomy): domain Bacteria; phylum Acidobacteriota; class Terriglobia; order Terriglobales; family Acidobacteriaceae; genus Sulfotelmatobacter. The sequence goes on along the minus strand of JASHRE010000286.1, from coordinate 3,921 downwards.
GCCATCCCATGCAGAGACTGCACGATCCGGTTGATTTCGGGCTGAGTGACTCCGCCAGGCTCTTCCTATCCTGCTTGCCAAAACCCTCTGTCAAGGCTGCCTTGGTTCGAATAGATCTGTACCCGAACCGTACCTGGGCGTTGAGGATTGCCCAGTTGGAAACCTTCGTAGCCACTGCCGTCGAGCTTGAAAATTCCGCTGGCTTGCGCCAAATAAGGGTTTGACGGAAGGGCGGAGTTCTCCATGAACGACCCCCCTCCGCCGAAACTCCGCTCGCGGAGACGGTGGCCAAATGCGCGTTGTAGGGGGGCGAACTCGTAGATCAGCTTCCCCAGGAAGTGGTGGGACGATGCCCTGTCGGCTGGAGCGCCGTGATGAGCAGTTTCAAGCCGGAGCGAAAGCTGAGGTAGGCCGTGTCCCGGACGAAATTCTTGGTGGCGAATGGCTTCCTTAAGGCCTCCCCCTGACTCCGGTGGACTTGAGACCGGTAGCCGAAGTAAACCATCTTCGTCCCCGGGGGCCTGCGAGACAGACAAGTCTCGCGAATCCCTGGTGCTGCGTAGACGTGGGCGGGAGTTGTTCCGCTCAGGTGGAAACAGAATCCTGTGCGGGCTGTCCTTACGCCTTGGCTTTGGCTTTCAACTTGACCTGGCCGCTGGCGATTTCGACGGAGTACTCCACGGCTTCGCACTGATAATGTTTGCGAATCTCTTTGGTTTTTTTCTGCACGAACGAAGCGAAGGAGTCGAGATTGCCGCTGACGTTTTCTCCCGCTTTTCTCTTGGCGGCGACGAGCGTGTTGTACAGGCGCTCGACCTGTTCGCGCTCTCCCTGATCCACGCTGTGGAGCGTAAAGTGCAATGAGGATTCGGCTCCCGGCGGCGGGGCGGCGGCGCGGCTGACTCCATAGACTTTGGGATGATGCGGCTTGTGATCCTCTTCGCTGGTGCGAACTCCCTGGACCGAAAGCAGCGCGTCTTGCGGGCGGCGATAGCCTTCTTCGCGAATGCGCGATTTCTTGCGCCACAAATCGCTGTAGATGGCATAGCGCTGCGCCATTTCGTTGTAGCGGAAACGCTGGGAGAAATTCATGCGGCCACCGTCGGAAAATTTCCGCAGCATGGCCATCACCTTCCACTCGATATCGGTAGGAGGCTTTTTGGTGGGATTGCTGAAATAGATTTCGTACTCGATCTTCAAGCGCCGCAGTTGGGTATCGAGTACATTCAGTTCCTCGTCGGTTGTCACCTAGGTCTCCACGCACAGTGTAGTGAGCGGGAGCGCAGGGCGCGAGGTGCCCGACGGACACGAAAGGGAGTCGTACGAAAGTGCCGATCCTCTCCGGCCCCTTGGGGGAGTGGCTTTGGCTGAATTCTGTTGGGAGTGCATTCTTGAAAAAGAAGACTTCTGGAAGGGATAGAGATTTCTCGCTTCGATCGGAAGGCTGGGGCTTCGTGGATTACGGCTCAAAGAACTCGCAGAGAAGAACTATCTTGCGGAATTGGAGGCCATCTTCTTCACCATGGCCAGCACCAGTTTGCGGTCGCTGTCGTTGAGGCTGGTGGCATAGCGCCGAATCTGGCTGAGGAAGCGAACTTCGTCGTCGGAGAGCTGCGGCAATCCTTTGGAGCCGTTGTTGTGGCCGGGTTCGGCGAAGAACTGCGACAGGGGCAGCTCCATGGCGCCTGCGATTTTCGACAGGGTATCGAGCGAGGGGATGGTGTGTCCGTTTTCCACCCGAGACAGATAGCAACGCAACAGGCCGGTGCGCTTTTCAATATCGCCCTGAGACATACCTTTTTGAAGCCGGTAGTTACGGATGGTCTCGCCGATATTCATGGTAGGGAGCATTACAGGAAGGCTCATAGTAACCAGAGCGGCATCGTCTGGCAAGTGGGAAATTTGTGCCATGCGATGTACCTTTGTGCTACCCATAAAAGGTGCAGTCGGGTGAAGGGGAGGTGGAGACACTGCCCGTTAGTTAGACAGTGTATAAGAAAAAGAACGCGGCTCGAATCCGGCTCTGGACGCTGCTTTTTAGCGTCCAGCCGATCGTCACTTTTTCAGATTTGCGGCAAGAAAGTCGACCGTGCGGTTCCATGCATCGGCCGCGTCGGCAGAACGATATCCGTCTTTGTTGTTGGGATTCTCGAAGGCGTGGCCGGCGTCATCGTAGATTTTGACGTCAACGGTCTTGCCAAGCTGATCGAGCGCTTCTCCGAATTTATGCACATCGTCGGGGGTAATGCCGCGATCCTGGGCGCCGAACAGCCCGAGAATCGGCGCGTTAATTTTCTTAAGCGCGTCGCGATCGGTGGCGAGATGGCCGTAGTTGATGACGTCAGCGGCGAGAGCGGGTTCCTGCAACGCGACGTCGAGCGAATATCCGCCGCCCATGCACCAACCGATGGCGCCGATACGATTTTTCTTTACGTTAGGCTGCGCGGCCAGAAACTCGAAAGCGGCGTGAAGATCGCGCTTGGCGCGGTCTTCCGGCACACCGCGCATGATTTCGTGGGCTTCGTCGGAAGTGGTCGCGACTTTGCCGCGATAGAGATCGACCGCCAGAGCCACATAGCCCTGGTCCGACAATTTCGATGCCTGCTCTTTCACCCAATCGTTCAATCCCCACCACTCGTGAATGACGATCAGACCGGGAAACGGCCCATTTCCTGACGGGGTATAGAGAATGCCCTGGACGGTCTCGTCGCCACTCCGGTAGGAAACAGTCTTGCTCTCGGCGGCAAAGCAGGCGCAGGCAAGCAGCAAAATGGCTGACATCAGGGCGAGGGGTCTGGTCATGGGAAGATCTCCTGTTGAGATTGGGGAAATATTGTGGCGCAGGGATGGCAGAATTACAAATGCAGCTCCATATAGAGCGCGCCGGCCATGGGGTTTTCGCAATAGGGGCGGATCTCGCGAAAGCCCAATCTTCGATACATGGCGACGGCATCTTTCATGACGGGCTCGACGCTATCGAGGCGCACGCGCTCGTAGCCGATGTGGCGGGCGTCGGCGATGACGCGTTCGGCGAGCACACGCCCGAGGCCTTTGCCGCGAAATTGTGGACGCAGGTAAAGGCGTTTCATTTCGCAGATGGAATTGTCGATTTTGCGGAGTGCCGCACAACCGGCGAGCAGCCAGTCGAATTCGGCCAGCAAGAGGCGGCCCTCGGGAGGTGCATATTTGCCGGGAAGCTCGGCGAGTTCCTTGTCGAAATTCTGGAAGCCCAGGCTGAAGCCGAGGGATTGCCCATATTCGAGGAATAGTTCGCGGGCTTGGGCGACGTGCTGGTTCGACGCTGCCTGGAAAATCTGCAACCCATTCACCACCGAGGGCGCAGCGGAGGATGCTGGGAAATTGTCGGTTGCGTTAGCCTTCGCTGCCATTGTGCGATCTCGGTGTCGTCCACGGTGAACTGGTCTACCCCATCAGCATGCCACCATTCACGGTGAGGACGTGACCTGTGATGTAAGACGCGTCGTCGGAGGCGAGGAAAGCGACGCTTCCGGCGACATCCTCCGGAGTCCCTACGCGGCCGAGCGGGATCTGCATCACAGCATTCTGCTTGAACTCGTCGCCGAGAACAGCAGTCATGGGAGTATCGATGAAGCCGGGAGCGACGGCGTTACAAGTTATGTTGCGCGAACCGACTTCGCGGGCGATGGCCATCGTGAGGCCGATCAAACCGGCCTTCGAGGCGGCATAATTCGCCTGCCCGGCCTGGCCCATCTGGCCGAAGACGCTCGTGATGTTGATGATGCGTCCCCAGCGCTGCTTGAGCATGGAGCCGATGACTTGCTGGGTGCAGAGATATGCGGAAGTCAAGTTGGTCTGCAGAACGGCGTCCCAGTCGGCGCGCTTCAAGCGCATCACGAGCTGGTCGCGGGCGATGCCGGCGTTGTTGACGAGGATGTCGAT
>JASHRE010000285.1 GCA_030037515.1 Candidatus Sulfotelmatobacter sp. | reverse complement strand
GGTTTGCAAAGGCGAAGCCGAGGCGAAAAGTTCGGGGGAAGGCAAAATGAGGCCCGCTTGGGTCAATTTCAGAAAAGTTCGTCGGTCCATAGTCTCTGTCATTGTGCACTTCGGCGCTAAGCTGTCCGGTCTTAATGCGATATACAGCTACAGGTTGCTTGCGTCCTTACATGGCAACCGTGCCTGTTAGAATAATGGCTGGGGTTTCTACCACCGATGCCAGTTCCTGTATCACAAATGTGGACGGTTTCGAGCTATGTCATAAGGCAGAAGCTCGCCGGTCGCAAGCGGTACCCGCTAGTGCTCATGCTTGAGCCCCTATTCCGCTGCAATCTGGCCTGCGCCGGGTGCGGCAAGATTCAGTATCCAGCGCACATCCTGAAGAAGGATCTTACTCCCGAAGAGTGCTTCCGCGCAGTGGAAGAGTGCGGCGCGCCTATGGTTTCGATCCCGGGCGGCGAGCCGCTGATGCATCCGCAGATTGCGGAGATCGTCGAAGGGCTCGTCGCGCGCAAGAAATATATTTATCTGTGCACGAATGCGCTGCTGCTGAAGGAAAAAATTGATTTGTTCGAGCCGAGCAAATACTTGACGTTCAGCGTGCATCTCGACGGATTGCGCGAGGAGCACGATCTGGCGGTTTGCCGCGAAGGCGGATATGACATTGCCGTGGACGGGATCAAAGAGGCGTTGAAGCGAGGTTTCCGGGTTACCACGAATACGACGCTGTTTGACGGCGCGAATCCGAAATCGGTGCGCGCGTTCTTCGACCAGATGATGGAGCTGGGAATCGAGGGGATGATGCTCTCGCCGGGATATTCGTATGACAAGGCGCCGGACCAGAAACATTTTCTCGGACGCGCGCGCACGCGGCGGATGTTTCGTGCCATCCTCTCGAATCGCCACAAGAACTGGCGATTCAATCTCTCGCCGCTGTTTCAGGAATTCTTGATGGGTAGGCGAACCTTTCCGTGCACGGCGTGGGGAATGCCGACCTACAACGTGTTCGGCTGGCAGAAGCCGTGCTACCTGCTGCAGGACGGATACGCTGATACGTTTGCGGAATTGCTGGTGACGACCGATTGGGATCATTACGGTACGGAGTCGGGTAATCCAGCGTGCGCGAATTGCATGGTGCACAGCGGATATGAGGCATCGGCTGTGAACGCCACATTCAGTTCGTTGAGCGGATTTCTGGCAACGGTGAAGGCGACTTTGTTCACGCGCTATCGCGACAAAGAAGCGTTGCGCATGTTGGAGCAGCCGGAGGCGCCGGTGCATCCCCTGGTGCAGATCAGTCCGACGTCAGAATCGCTGCAGACGCACGCGTGACAACGCGGCCGGACAGCCTGAGCCGCTCCTCGCGCCAAAATCGGGCGTGCCGGGGAGTCTGGCGGCTGTCCCTACATATTCACTCATGACGGGTAAGGAAGCCGGACATATCGATCATTCGTCGCCGGAATCAAAACCTCCGCATGTTCCCACTTCTCGCAAAGATGGCGAGAAGTGGGGCGTCCCCGGAAATCCTGACGCGCTCGAAGTCGCTCCAGGGACGGCGCACGAACAGCTGGAAGGCTGGATTCCGCAACTGGCGTCCGAAGAAGAATTGCGGCAAGCCCTGGAAAAAGCTTTCGACTATCGCGGCGACATCACGATTACTCGCAAGGATGGATCGAAGATCGAAGGTTACATTTTCGACCGACGACCGGCTGCGAACCTGAAAGATTCGGTCGTCCGGCTATATCCTAAAAATTCTACAGAGAAGATTGCTATCTCCTACGCCGACATCGCCGCGCTCGCATTCACCGGTCGCGATACTGCCGCCGGCAAGAGCTGGGAGGCCTGGATGAAAAAATACGCCGCGAAGAAAGCTGCCGGAGAAAAAGGTCTGAGCCTGCACCCCGAACCGCTGGATTAATATTGAAGCGCTGTTCGTTACACCTGGACCTCCGCCTGATTCACAACATATTGTTGCATCCACCAAAGATCGCGATTGAAATCATGGAAGCGGTCAGAGCGGGGTAAAGACCGGACTGCAGCTGAATGGGTACCGCCAGCGGCTAAACGTTTCAGGGGTCCCATGCGGGACGCGGCTCGGATTCCTGCATTCCCGGCGCTGAAGCATCGGATTATTGTCAGATGCTCCTCTGGGGCATTCATGTCTTAACGTTTGTCGCACCCCAGACAAAAAGTGACAGATTGCGCTAGCTTATCTGCATGCCCGTTTACTTCACTCCCGATCTGTTCCGGTTCTTAGTTCGGCTGAAACGCAACAATAATCGCGAGTGGTTCCTGGGGCACAAAGATGAGTTCGAAAGCGTAGTGCGACAACCTGCGCTCAAATTCATTGAAGACTTTGCCCTGCCCTTGCGCGATCTGTCGCCGCATCTTGTTGCCGATGCTCGTCCGTCGCGCGGATCACTGTTTCGCATTTATCGCGACACGCGATTTTCCAATGACAAATGTCCGTATAAGACGCACGTAGCAATGCGCTTCTCACATCGCGGCAAGGATGTGCATTCGCCCGGTTTTTATCTGCACCTGGAACCAGACGGTTGTTTCGCCGCGTCGGGATTGTGGCATCCCGAGCCGCCGACGCTGCTCAAAGTGAGGTCCGCGATTGTGTTTCGTCCGGAGGAGTGGCGGGCAGTCCGTAAGCTGCTCAACTGGGATGACGCCACGAAGCTGAGCCGGCCTCCGCGCGGATTTCGCCGTGATCACGAGTTCGTTGAAGATCTAAAGCTGCGTGACCTAGGCTGCGCAGTCGAGTTTACAGACAAGCAAGTGTGCAGTCTGAAGTTCATGTCGATCTTTACCGCCGCATGCCGCGATATGTCGCCACTGGCCGGGTTTCTGAGCAGCGCGGTGGGATTGAGTTTCTGAATCGGCTATTCGAGATCCCACTTCTCTGAAATGCGGCGAAAAGTGGGGCATCCCGCAAAATGGCCACGGTTGAAACGTTGCCGGAATTGCTCGCGACCCGTAAAATTGAAGGCACCGGACGTAGGCCCGTAGCTCAGTTGGTCCAGAGCGCTTCCTTGACACGGAAGAGGTCGATGGTTCGAATCCATTCGGGCCTACCATTTGTTTCAGTTACTTAGCGCCCTCACCGAAATTCACGCGCAATTTTCTACCTGTGATTCCCTACCTGTGTTCGTTGACCCGTTGACTGAACCCGCTGTCCCTTACGGTGAAATACAAGAGCTCATCGCCATCTCCGCGAAATACAATCCAGCGTGTCTTACCGAAGCCCTGAGAGTACGCTGCCAACAGCGACGCTTCGAGGAAGCAATCTCGGGGCTGCGCACTGCAGGCCAAAAAGAGAACCTGGGAATGTCTTCCCCGTAGCGGCACTGATTTACGGGGCGGAGCATGCGCGTCGCAAGAAAGAAGAAAGAAGCGACATTTGTAACAGTTCTTAAGGAAATATGAGTACGTGCCGTGCTGGTTCCGCACTGGCATAGGTTGGGCTGAACGACAGTGCACGCTGACGCCGTTTTTGATGTGCAGCGAACTGGTAAAAAGGTTCACCACCATGATTCGACAAGTTGGACTGGAGCTAACTCCGCTGGTCGAGAATAGGAAAAACCTGAGAGAATGCTCCCGGCTACGGATTGCTCGCTAACATATAAGCAAAGCGCTGATGTATCGGGGGGAAGCGCCGAGTCGCTTCTCTGCTCACGATCGACCTTCCAGAACGGGTGAAGCAGAGGCCGGAGCCGGTGCTCTGGTCGGTCTGCGCGCAATAAGTGGCAAGATCAGCGAGCAGAGCATTACCACCGTGACTACGTCGATCGCCGGCGCATACTTTCCTATGCTCTGGTGAATGTGCGCGATCATGATCGGCGAGGGAATAGCAGCCAGTCCCCATGCCAGCAGGATAATGCCGTAAATGCCACCCATCGACTTGGCCCCGAAGAAATCTGCGGTGAATGAAGGCATCGTGCCGAAGCCGCCTCCGTAGCACAGACCGATCAGAGCGAATGCCACGCTGAACAACGTCAAATCGTGGAGACGTGGCAGCATAAAGAAGATGATCGCCTGAATTAGGAACAGCAGGAAATAAACGCGAGCCCGCCCGATGTGGTCCGAAACCCAGGCCCAGAAGACGCGGCCCAGGCCATTGCACAGCGAGATCAAGCCCACCATGCCCGCGGCCTTGAGCACGGTCATGCCGACCATTTCCTGGGCCATCGGAGAAGCCTGACTGATGATCATGATGCCCGCCGAGACGTTCAGGAAAAGCAGCAGGAACAGCACATAGAACTGCCAAGTCGCCAGCGCCTCGCCCACGGTGAAATCGTATGTGCTGGCTGCCCGGGCAACGGCGGTGCGGGGTTCCCAGCCTTCCGGCCGCCATCCATGCGGCGGATTCGCATAGAACTGAGCGGCGGCACCCACAACGATTAAATAGACGATGCCCAGAGTCCAGAACGTCGGCGGGAGTCCATACTTGATGATTCCCCATGCCGCAAAGGGACTCATGATCAAAGCGCCGAATCCGTAGCCACATACGGCCACACCCGTCATCAGCCCGCGCCTATCGGGAAACCATTTCACAAGGGTTGCCACCGGGCAGATGTATCCCATCCCCATGCCGATCCCGGTCAGGATGCCGTACCCCAGGTAAAGCCCTTTGAGGGAGTGGTGGCTTGCTGAGAATCCTGACAGCATGTAGCCAATTCCGTAGATTATGCCCGCCGTTGACGCTACCTTGCGCGGCCCGGCTTTATCCTGCCACAAGCCGCCAATGATCGTGCCCACGCCCAAAAAGAAAATAGCCAGCGTGAAGTTCAACTGGACCGCGGTTTCGGTCCAGTGCTCGGCTCCGATTAGCGGCTTCTTAAATACGCTCCAGCCGTAGACGGCACCAAGGCAGATTTGCATCAACACGGCGGCTAGGGCGATGCCCCAGCGGTTGGGAAGTTTGTCGGACGCCATGGAAATCTCCTCCTGATGGGCGGCTCGGGCGGGGCCGCAAATGAAACCTCTGGCCCTATGGAACCGAAGATTCGGACCCTGCGAATGGCTCCCGAGTGCATCCGTAAAACGCGAAACGATGCACACTGCGTACGCAGCTCGAAAGGCTGTGCG
>JASHRE010000002.1 GCA_030037515.1 Candidatus Sulfotelmatobacter sp. | reverse complement strand
GAGTGCCCCGCCATCGCAAGGTTCACCAGGATCCCGAGCGGTCAGAGACCCTGTGCGTGTAGGCAAGGACCTTGTCCGTCCTGCTGGGACATTTCGACTATTACGGTGTGCCCACTGAACGGACCTGCGTCGTGCTCGACTCGTAAGGCAGTGGGCTATTCGACTCGCTCCCACCATTGTCGTTGACGACGGTTTCGGAGCTGGCAAAAGAGCTTTCATTTCGGACGGGTGAATGCGCTATCTGTGTGCCGCATGGCTTTCGATTCTCGCTCTTCCAATTCTGCTTGGCGCTGTTTGGTAGCTTTTATGGGATCTGTTCCGGGCAGCAGATCGGTTTTCTCAATGAAGTAGCGCCAGCCTTCATGCCGATCTGGGGAGTCTTGGGAATCCTCAAACTTCTTCAATTCTGACTCTGCGCTGCGCTTGCCTCTGACAACGGCAAGCACTCCGGCCGATTGGTAAGTCCGGATGTTATGACGGATGACGGCGTAGCAAGAGGTGAGGTCGTCGCGTGTCAGAGGGAGTCCATTTCATAGCGGGCCGAGAAGCGATTGAGAGATAGTTGACGAGTTCGCAATTCACATCCTGTGTCGCCGATGATCTCCGCGCTCCGAATCGAATGTTGGATCCCGACGAAGCTTCGGGCGAGCTTCGTTCACACTCATCGGACGGCGGTTAAGCGTGGTTCCATCCAGCGCGGAAATGGCGTCCTGGGCCTCTGTCGCTTGCGTCATCTCCGCCAATGCGATGCCGCGGGATTCGCCCCTTTTCCCATCCTTGACGATCGGGATGGTTTGGACGCTTTCCGTGGGGTGCAAAAATTCCCGCAGTTGCTGCTCCGTTACCGTGATATCCAGGTTTGCTACAAGAATGTTAGTCACGAGTTCATACTCTTCTTGATCTCCCGAAATCTCGCAATCAGAAGCCAACGCGGAAACTCAAAAGGCGATCTTGAGGCAGATCCCCTTTCCCAAGGACTGGCGCACTCAGAGCGGCTTTACGTTCTCAGCCTGCCAGCCCTTTGGGCCTTGGCCCTCTTGCAGGCTCCTGAAACCACTGGCCTGAATCGCTGAGAAGTGCACGAAAACATCTTCGCCACCTTGCCGGCTGATGAAGCCGTACCCTTTGGCGTCGTTGAACCACTTCACTGTTCCTTGTTCTGCCATGTTGATATTCGTGTTCCTTTTGATTGATTCACGCTGGAGAGATTCGGAAGTACTGAAGGCAGGTTACTGGCTTGTTGGGCGAGAGCTGCTCACGACCGATTCGATCTAACGCACCAATAACCCTACGCTCCAGGCTCGCAACTGGCAAGCATCAAAACCAAATGGGAGTCTGAAATCCGCCGCGTTCCGTGTCGTACACGATACGATTCGAAACGCGATATACTGTTGGTGCTTAACCTCGAAGACACGCCTAAGAACCTTAAGCCCTTCGCGATTGAGAGATCGAGAGGCGTAATCCTTACATCCGTCGTTTCTGTCCGCGGCGTTCCACCTTGCTTTTAGTCGGGTCCGCGCGATCAGCGTAGATCGTGCAGGTCCAAAAGCTGGCCAACCCTCTTCCTATCAGGAGTTCATCATGTCCGCACGGAACGGAGACAAATCCAGATTTAATCGGGACCGCAAACAGAAGATTGCTCGACGCAAGCGAATCCACGAACTGCTGCAGCGCGCAGCAAAGGCACGGGAGTCAGCAGACGCCACAGTCCATGCTCAGCCAAGGCCGGTGTCGGCATGAACACCCCGTTGCTGTCTTTATCCGTCTCCGCGCCAATTCCCGACGCAGTCAAAAAGAAACGAGTGCTGCTGATCGATACTTCGCACGCGAAGCGCGATTTGCGTGCTGAAGTCATGCGAAAGGCCGGGATCGATGTGGATAGCGCAGCTGACATCGCGGAAGCCCGCATATGGTGGAGACCCGCACTGTACGACCTGGTATTGATCAATATGGAAAGGGGGCGGGGCCAACGCGACAAGTTTTGTGATGACCTTCGCAGCGCGAAACCGCCGCAGCGGTTGGCGTTCCTGGTTGGCCAGCCAGAATATCTCGCGGATTCACCGAGCTCGAACGAAGAATTCGTGGCGGAGAACTTGGACGAACAGGCCGCCATCGGCGCGAAAAGCATCGTTCCTGCCGATCCTGGAGATACGACTCAGCGGTGGGGCATCCTCGAAGCTTCGCGGCGAATCTCCGCAGTCCGCTCCGCGTCCATTGCCCGCACGCAAGCGATGCGCGCCCTGCCTCCTCCAGTTCGAGATTCTGAAGGGCGACCAGCGAAACCAAGTGCGACACCGACTGGTCTAGGTGATTTACTGAAAGAGGAATTGCCATGAAGAACCTTTACGTTGGGAATCTGCCCCACAATACGACCGAAGCCGAGTTGCGAAACCTTTTCGAAGCGCACGGGGCCGTGGAAAAAATCACACTGGTGACCGACCGGGATACCGGCCGTTCTCGTGGGTTCGGGTTCGTGGAGATGACCAATGCCAGCGAAGCCGACAAGGCGATCGCGACGCTCAATGGGAGCGATCTAGGCGGACGCACGTTGACCATCAACGAGGCCAAACCTAAGGCAGAACGTCCTCGCGGCGGAGGCCATCGTTTTGGCGGTGGAGGCGGCCGTGGGCGCGATGACTATCGCGGCCATCCACGGCAGCCGCGCGAACCGCGCTGGTAGCTCTTTCGACGCACGAAGTACGTCCGTCCGGCTGGCAAATGCCCGTCGGCAATGAGATTCTGGGGGATACCTATGCCAAGAGGCCGATCAACATTTACAAAGCGCAAGAAGGAACACACACGGCAACAGAGACAGCGGGACAAAGCAGAGCGCAGGAATCAGCGAAAGCAGGAGAAGGCGGTTGCAGCGAGCGTGGACGAAATGGCCGAACTGCGCGAACACGCTCGGGAGCAGGCAGCGCTTTTCAATCTCGGCGCAGATGACGGTGACACTCCAGAGGAGTCCAATGCCGGCGACCAACTCAGTGAGTGACACGTGTTTGCAGATTCGTGGGGGCTTGGTGCCCTGGCAACCAATGGACCGTAAGAGGCGTCGGCCATAAGAGGTCCGCATCGCACTAATTTAATTTAGGAGGGTGGGCGTGGCAGAAGTTCGATTGCAAGAGGGCGAGTCCCTAGAGAATGCGCTCCGTCGATTCAAACGTAAGGTTCAGACCGAAGACATCATCAAAGAAGTGAAACGTCACTCATACTACTTGAAACCTGGCGAAAAGCGCCGAGTGAAACAAGCCTTAGCGCGGAAGCGCGCGCGGAAAAAATTCCGAAAAGAAGGGTCATCTCCGCGGGACGCCCGGCGTGAATCATGAGTGATCCGAGCTTAGCCTGACGACTGCCGGTTGCCGGAACTTTTAAAGCCCGGCAACCGACTTTGAATACTACACAAATACCTCACCTGGCAAAGCGGTGAGAGTCCGCGAGGCCAGCGTGTTGTGAATCATTCGCCTCGGGAGCCCCGCCCCCACCGTGTGAGTCCGCAGACGTTCCATCTTTAGCTTCAGAGTGCGTTCGATCTGGCGCAGTTCCAATACCTCGGCTCCTGCGGCCAAAGTCGAAGCGCGTCCTTGGAGCCCGGCTCTACCAGTCCGGCCGACTCGATGGATGAAGTCCTCGGCCATTTTGGGTACATCGTAGTTGATGACGTGGGCCACGTCATCCACGTGCAGACCGCGGGATGCGATATCGGTTGCCACCAGCACCTGGAAGCGGCCTTCTTGGAATCCACTCAAGGCTCCGTTACGTTGCGACTGCGAGCGATCGCCATGAATCATGGCGACGGCAAAGCCGTCGCGTACCAGTTCTTTCGTCAGCCGTTCGGTGCCTCGCTTGGTGCGCGTGAAAATTAGTGTTTGACCCGTTTCTGCGTAGAGCAGTTGACGGAGAACGTCGAGTTTCTCTCCCGGCCGCACTTCGTAGGCTCTGAGCTGCACACTCTCGGCTGGCTTGAGCACCGAGCCCACAGCGACCCGCACCGGATTCTGCATGTAGTCATCGATGAGGCCGGCAACCGACTGCTGCATCGTGGCTGAGAAACACAGCGTCTGGCGCCTCCTCGGCACGGTCGACAGGATCCGCCGAATCGCCGGCAGAAATCCCATATCCAGCATGCGATCTGCCTCGTCGAGTACGAGCAGCTTGACTTGTCGCAAGTCCGCGAAATTGCGGTTGACGAAATCCTGCAATCGTCCGGGAGTGGCAATCACCAATTCCGACCCAGCCCGCAGACTTTGGATTTGCGCCTTCTCCGAGACGCCACCGATGATGAGCGGAGCCTTGGGCATGGTTCTCGTGCGCAGTTGCTCGTATTGCGCTTGCACCTGCATCGCAAGTTCCCGCGTTGGCAGAAGCACTAGAGCGACGGTGTGACGCGCCAGGTTCTGGTTCAAGGTTTCAATGAGAGGAATGAGAAACGCCAATGTCTTGCCAGTGCCTGTCTCGGCAGTCCCGATGACGTCGCGCCCTTCGAGAGCTGGCGGAATTGCACGTTCCTGAATGGGTGTGAGGTTGATGAATTGAGCTGCCGCGAGTTTCTGCTGTAGCACAGAACACAGGGGCAGCTCCGAAAATTTGGTCATTCGACTTGGTTTCTTTCTGGAGGGCTGGATGTCGCAGCACACTCTGGCACAGGTCCAAAGCTGCGAAGCCGCTCACATTTGATTTTGGTTTTCACGCGAAATAAACGGCGGGCAGGAAATGCGGAGATGAATCTGGTGTAGGAAGTGACCACCGCGTGACGAGCAAACCGTCCAAACAGCGCTGCAAACATTATAGCAGTCTAGGGTCCATCCAGTTCATGGTCCAGCAAATGTTTTTGCTGCTCTAACAATGCTTCAGGCCGCGGTTTCGCTCCCCCCCTTCAGAATTAACGGGCGTCTCGGGTCTCGCGTGCCCGGCGGCACAATTTCTTCGATGCTGTTGATAAATACCGCCGGAGCAATGCTACGGCAAAATGACGGAGCAGCTGTTGTTGTTCATACTCACGGCAGAATCAATCATCTGCTGAGCCCTTTTGATCATTTCCCTCGCGAGTGTCTTCTGTTGTTCCATTCCCGGAACAGGTCATCGTAGTTTGTCGCGCAGTTCACACGCGGCGGCTTTGCGGATTCTAGTGATGGTTTTCTGCGAAGCGCCATGCTCGGCCTCCTGTGTCGAATGAATCAACAGTGGCACTAGGACCCCTCCTGTGCACGGCACGAGTCGACAACACAAACGTCTGCGCCCGGCGCACAAGGGAAAATAGGGTTCCCTTTATCGCGCGTGCAACGAGGCTATTCCGAATGTAGCGTCGCAGCGCATCTCCGAAAAGCATGCGCGTGATTGCGAAGATGGAGCGCGATTATTTGGGCGAACGTGGCATGGTTCGTGTTGCGGCGCCCCCCCGGCGTGTGTCACTCCTCGGATTCGCTGCAAGTCGGAAACCAGGCTTCCGAAAGCCCAAAATCGGGGCGTTCGCACATTCACGGCTGCGAACGGTAAACCGTGTTGCCGCCGACCATGGTCCACAGGACTTTGGTGTCCCGCATTTCTTCTTGAGAGACGGTGAGGATGTCCCGGTCGAGCAACACCAGATCCGCCTGCATGCCAGGCGCTAGGGAGCCAATCTGATCCTGCTCGTTCATGGCTCGCGCGGAATTTCGTGTGTATGCGAAAAGCATTGCCTCCCTCGGCATGCACTGGCTGGGATCAAGAACGCCCTCAACTCCCTTGCGTGTCTCCGCTTCATAAATCGCCCAAAAGACATTCGGGCTCGAGACGAACCAATCGCTGGCGCCCGAGATGACGGCGCCTGCATCCAGCAGCGAGCGCGCTGGATATTGCCAACGATACAATTCCGGATCGATATAAGGTTTTACCAGTTCGATCGTGTCGGGTTCCGCCGTAGCCCATAGAAGCTGCAACGCGGCAATCACACCAAGCTCTTTGAAGCGCGGAAAATCTTCCGGATCTGCCAGTTGGATGTGCGTGAGTGTATGGGGAAGGCCGGTGTTTCCATTTGCCTTTCTCGCGGCCGCGATTCCGTTGAGTGATTCCTTTACCGCGCGGTCCCCCAAGGCATGCACGTGAACGATAAGACCTTGCTTGTCGGCAGCTGTTACCAATTGCGCGAATCGCGCGGGGTCAAACAGCAGATCTCCGGGTCTGCCGGTGTTCTTATAGGGCTTGGTCAATGATGCCGTCTGCGAAGGATATTCCAGCACGCCGTCGGCGAACACTTTGATTCCAGGAATCGTCAGATTCGGTATGCCGGCGTATTTTTGACGAATTGTTTGAGCCGTCTCCAATTCCTTTACCGGATCATTGCGTGGATTCACCACCCAAAATGCAGCGACGTGCGCCGTCAACTCTTTGTGTTCAGCCAAAGCTTTGTAGGTGGACAGGACCGACTCGTCGGCCCAGGCATCGAGCCACGAGGTGATGCCGAGGCTGTGCAGGTATTCAACGGCCGCGCGGCCGGCCGCAAGCCACTGTTCTCTGGTTGGTGGAGGGATCGCAGCATCCAGCTTTTCTCGGCCAGCATCAACGGCGAACCCATTGGGCTCACCATCTTTTCCGATTCCGTAGTAAGCACGCTCCGCCGCAGACAGGTGAGCCAGAAAGTCCTTTGTGATTCCAGCGCGCTTTAGCAGATCGCGATTGCCCCAACCCGTGTGCCCGTCGGATCCGGCAAGAAACATGGGGAAGCCCGCGAAGTTGCCGTCGTTGAAACGGGCATTCAACTCGGCGGTATGCGACCAGAACTCCAGGGGCAGGCCGCTGATATAGAGAACCTCGCCGCGCATTCCTTTTCCGGACTTCTTCGCATCAGCCGCGAAGCCGACCAGTTCATCAATAGAATGCACTTGATCGCCGACATCGGCGCCAACCAGCGTGAGTCCAGCCATGATCGGATGGACGTGGCTGTCGATCAAACCAGGAAGCAGCGACTTGCCCTGCAAGTCGATCTTCTCCGCGGCCGGCGATGCGGCATGCAACACCTCGGGCAGGCTGCCGACGGCGACGATCGTGTCGCCGCGGATTGCCACCGCTTCGGCATACGGACGTTCCGGAACGCCGGTGAACACCTTGGCATTGAAGAAGACGCGCTCGGCCTGATCTCTGCCCTGAGCGCGCAGGGCGGGCGGCTCAACGCAAATCGCAATTGCAGCCAAAATAGAGAGCGCCACGTGCAGTGCTCGAACTCTCGCGTTCTTAGAACAAGTGTGCTTCACCACGCAGTTTGCAACATGCATCTTTGGTCCCTTTAATGTTTTTTCGAAAGTTGAAACCGAACGCAAGTTCTCCTTTGTGGAGGTCACAAATCGACAGTGTTCTGACCCGCGTGAGGAATTCACGAAGTGTTCGCCTTCGGCATCGATACCGCCAAATGGTAATCGAATTTGAATGGAGGTGCTGATGATTCGTAAAAAGTCCTGACGGAAATCATTGAATCGCGAGCGGTAGGGCCTTTCTTGCATCGGCGAAACGAACCCTGGGGGCCTGGCATACTTGCGTCTGGGACGGAGTGCTGGGATACTCCGTTCCTAGTCCGGCAATTCGGGAAGGGGTGCACATTGGACTGGAAACAACACGGCGTAAAAATTGTGCGAGCCGGGGAACTAGACTCCGACACACCCCAGACCCCTGGAATGACACGGGCTGCGGCCATAACGAAGGCGCGTACCGGAGCCAGTAAGTTATGGGCTGGTACCGTGGTGGTTCAGCCGCACGCGAAAACCGGCCCCCACCATCACGGCGAACTGGAGACGGTGATTTATGTGGTGCGAGGCCGCGCCCGCATGCGGTGGGGTGATCGTTTAGAATTCTGCGATGAGGCAGACCCAGGGGATTTCATTTACGTTCCACCCTACGTCCCGCATCAGGAAATTAATGCCCGCACAGATATGCCATGTGAAGCAGTAATCGTCAGAAGCGGGCAGGATCCGGTGGTTGTGAATCTGGACATCGAGAGTCCTGAGCCGGTCGCGGAGAGCGAAGGCGAGAAGCCATTCCACCCCCGCCACTAGCGGTCGAGGCATCACGGCAATCGACGACCGCACGCCGTGATTTTTCAAAAATCATATCCGCGGGCGCTGCTCTCCCACTCATCTCTCGAGAGCCTTGCGATCCCACTGGCCGAGGCTGGCGCCGACTTCGTAAGTGCTTCGGCAGAACAGTAGGAGATCGGAAACGGGGGACGCGGCGGTGCGAACTGCATCATACATCAGCAGGAACTCTCCCAGCTGGGGATCGTAGTAAGCGGCCCGCGGGGCGACCGGCGCCTCGCGAAATCCCTTGGGTTCGGGAGATGTGTAAGAGTAGAAGGCTGCGCCGTTGATGTTACCTCCCCCGGGCCAAAAACCGACGCTGCTGACTTCATGGGAATAAGCTTCGCGAGTGATCGCATCGGCACCCGGCCTAGGCGCAGCGCGCCGGCCAGAGAAGCGGCTGACTGCGAGGTCGAAACTGCCCCAGAAGAAATGCACTGGACTGGATTTCCCAATAAACTCTGACCGGAACTGGCTGAAAACCGAGTCGGCAGAAAGCAGCACGCGCCAGAATCTTCCCACGTACTCTGGATCGTAGGCGGCGTGCTGTTCATCTCCGTCGAAAGGGATGGGATTGGCGACTTCGACCGGCATTTTCCAGATTTTGACTTCGATGGCTGCCGCGCGCAACATCTCCTGAAACTCGCGATAGAAATCGGCAACGGAACATGGCCGCAAGGCCAGGAACTTGACGAGTCCATCACTTCTCTCCAGCAGGAGTCGATGCTGAATAAAATCAAACCTCAATTCGAATGCTTCCTCGCCATAAGGAATGCGAGAGGTCGTTAGGCCACGTGACGTGACGTAGAGCGGAACATTCCACCAGTGATTGACGAGCGGAGTCAGGGCCAGCCGAACTTTCCCGACAATTTGCGTCCACATGTGAAGCGTGGCACAGGTATCTTTCCAGGCATCCAGAGGCAGAGCGGGCCAACATTCGGGCTGGTCGGCTGGGATCACTTGATCCTCCGGGAGATGAGCATCCCAGAAAGGAAAACGATTCATGCGCTAGAAAATGATTCTAAGGCAAACGCTTAGGATGCGCCAACGGCTTGCGTTGCCGTGGGTGAGTTTGACAAGGCAGCCAGCCAGCCGCGCGGTCGGCGTGGCGCAAAAAGCGCGCCACATTGCGCGGATCGCCCGGATCCTTCGCTGCGCAACATCGGCCTGCTCAGGGTGACAAACAAACTGCGCCCCCATCGCACCGTCGGCGAATCTCGCGGCGCGAGCTTCTGACGTCGTTGCCTTCACCGTGCGGCGGGAATCATTTCGAGCGTCCGCACTTCGAAGGGAGCGAGCGAAAAGATAGTGGGCTTGCCCGCGGAAAACGCCACACGCTTGGTTGCGGAATCTTTGGCCCAAGGGCTCTTCGCCTGAAATTGAGTTGGAGCGCCGGCCGGAATTTCAAAGGCTTGTTGGAGGTCGACCGAGAACTTCTGTTCTTCGGTGCTGGGATTCCTCAGTACAAGGATGGCTTTGTCCAGAGACCACGAGGCCCAGCCATACACTTGCAGTTTGGCTGGGTCGCCTCCGATCCAGTGAGTGTCGCGGAGAATAACGGCGTGATCGCGCGACCATTTTGCGGCTTCGGCCAGTGTGTCCCAATCCGTCTTGGTGAGCAGCGAGGGTGTGATGTACATCTCCTGCAATTGTGTACCGGTTCCGAAATAGTCGTGGACCTCGCTCTCGAAGTCATGGCCGGGATCGTCCGTGAGATGTTCGGCGTAGCGGGCGTAGATGAGCCCGTGGAGCATGAGCGAATTCAACGGATAAAGCGGACCCGCCTGCACCACGTGCCGATAAGTGTCGGCGTCGCGGTAAGTGATCCATTTTTGGCGCCACGAACCGACGCCGGCAAAGCTGTGGTCTTCCCCACCGCGCCAGATGGAGTCGGCATAGCGCAGCCAGAAGGGTGAGGGATGAGTGCCGGTAGTCAGATTGATGTAGATATCGGGCTTGGCCGCGCGCAGATCCTCGATGAGGCCGATCGCGGCTTCAAAATCGCTGTCGAAGTGGCTGCCAGGGATGACTTCGTTCACGTTTCCGGTGCCATCGAATTTGAACTGATTCACGCGGTAGTCACGAATCATTTTGAGGCACACGTCATGAAAGTACTTATAGTAGCGAGGGCCGGAGAGTTCGAAACCCTCGCGATTGGTTTCAAAGCCTTGCTGCTCGCCGTACTTGATCCGCTCCTCGTGCGGTTTACCATAGCCGCCCCAAGGCGACATCCAGATGCCCGGGGCAATGCCGAATTTTGCGGCGGCGTTGGCAAACGGAATCAGGCCGTAGGGAAACCCGGGATTGAAATGCCAAAGATGACCGGGATCGTCCCAGCCGTCGTCGAAGAGGAAGGAATCTATGGGCACGCCGCGCTTATTGTGTAATTCCACTCCGAACCTTTGAACGCGATCGATCACTCCGGCTTGATCGTAGCGACCGAAGTAGCCGAGGTCGTACCACGTGTTGTAGTGGAGAAAGGTGCGATAGGGGTGAGCCCGCTCGCGCTCCACATAGTTGAGAAAGCCGCGACGTAGTTGTGAAGGAGGCGTGAGGCCGATCACCGAGGAATAGCTCACTTCATGGCCGGCAAGCAGCGGCAGTTCGCGACGCAGCGCACAGGCCGCAACTCCATCGAGCACGGCGCATTGGGAAAGCGGATGCTCAAAGCCGGCGAAGGTATTGTTTGCAACAAGAGGCGATCCTGCCACTGTTCCGACGACTTTGACCTCCGGGAGTTTCCAGTCGATAAGACGGATTTCTGAGATCGGAACGTCGTCGCCGACCGCGCGAAACGTGACTTCCTGCCGGAGATAGTTTGAACCGTCGCGCAGAATGGCGATCCATCGGACGTTCAAGTGCGCGGAGGAGTCCGCCAGCGTGGCGGTGATGCTTTTGCCGGGAAGTTGTTCGGAGAATCGGGATGCGTTTGCGTTGGCGACGAGATCCTCAACATTTGGAGCAGATGTTAGAGACAGTTGTGAAGAATGGATCTCGCTTCCGTCCTTCAGTCGAATGACGAACAGTTCGTCGGGAGTGGGGAGGGTCTGATGGGCGAACAGATCCCGTAAAGCCGCGAACTTCAGTTTGCCGTTTTCGGCTGTCCACTGCACTTGCAGAGCCTTGTTGCTCAGAGATAGCATCCTTCCGGTGATTGACGCCGTCGCCCTTCCTGCGTCAACGATCAGAAGGCTTTCTGGTGGTTGGGCCTGAGAGAGGAGACGAGCGCCAGCCGGTAAGAATAAGAAAATGACAATGGCGAGGGCACGCCTCATACGACCTGTGTGATTGATCAGCGATCGTGTCATTCCGAAAAGTTCCTCCCGAAAGGCGAATTCGATAATAGAGCCATCGGTCAAGGGCAGGCGAGTTTTCGCTGGGTCGTGGCAGAACACTGCCGCTACGGCCCTGAGTCTCAGCTCGAACAGCCGGTTAAACTGGCAACACGGCATCGAGCGAGCGCGGCAGCTCCGAGACCGGCCTGCGACCGCTGTCGAGCCTCTGCGTTTCTACGAGTTCGTGGTGTGCTTTCAGCCCGACGTCGCTGCGGGAGCAGATCGATGGCGAGTTCGCGGCGTCGAAGGTGGCCGCAGTTCTTACGCTGACGGCGGAGCACGGCCCGAGGGGTGGGCAGAGCACGCGCAGAATTGGGGTACCTGAAATCGGCAGATTGGGGAAGGATCTTCCTTTGCGCTCAATGAAACTCTGAGTCCGCGGAGCCCTTGGCAGAGAGCGCAGAGAAGAGCCGGGCTGGCCATCCCAGCTACGCCCGCGCTTTGTCGATCATGTCTTCCCAAATACCTTTGGAATGGAGTATCAGTTCGACGGCTTCGCGAATGGCGCCGCGTCCGGCGACTGCCTTGGTTGTGTAGTGGGCGACCGATTTGACTTCGGGAACGGCATTTCCAACTGCGATGGCCAGTCCGGCGCGGCGCAACAGAGGAAGGTCGGGAAGGTCGTCGCCAACGTAGGCTACTTCGTGGTCGCTGGCCGCCGTTTTTTTCAAGACGTCTTCGTATGCCGGCATTTTGACGGCCTGCTTCATGTAAATGAATTCCATTTTCATTTCTGTCGCGCGGCGTAGAAGCGCGGAGCTTTCGCGGCCGGTAATGCATCCGGTGCGCAATCCGGCGGTGTGAGCGAGAGTTAGTCCCTGGCCGTCGTGGGCATCGAAGGTTTTGATTTCCAGCGCCGTGCCGTCGGGTTGGGAGAGCAAGGTTACACTGCCGTCGGTCATGGTGCCATCCACGTCCATTAACAGAACGCGGATTTGACTGGCACGCCGCTTCAATGCGGCGGGAATTCTAGCGAACTTCGACAATCCGAGCCTCCGAAATGGGATTCGAAACTGTGCCGTTCAACAATTCACTCTTCACGCAGAGCCAAAACCGGATCGAGGGCCGCGGCTCGGCGAGCCGGCAGCCATGACGCGACCGATCCGATCAGCACGAACGCCACTGCCATGCTGCCGAATGTGGCAGGATCTGTTGCTCTCACGCCCACGAGCATTGCGGCCATCAGGCGAGTGAGCGCGAAGGCCGCGATCAGGCCGGCGGCGATCCCAAACATCGTCAGGCGGAATCCCTGGCCTACAACGAGTTGAAAAATTCTGGTTGGTCCCGCTCCCAGTGTCATGCGAACACCAATCTCGGCTGTACGTTGGCGGACGGCAGTCGAGAGCACTCCATAGAGACCGACGGCGGCCAGCAATCCCGCGATCAGAGCGAAAGCGCCAATCAGGACTAACGAAAAGCGCGTGCCGGCCTGAGCTGCATCGATGAGAACATCGGCAGGTTTCATGTCGCTGATGAGAATACGCGGATCCAATTCCTCCATCGCGTTGCGAACGGCGCCGCCGTAGGCTGCAGGGTCGTTGGCGGTGCGGATGGTCCAGGAGTTCACTGCGCCCGATCCAATAAACGAGTCGGTGAAGTACACCTGTTCCCGTCCCATCTCAGCGAGCGATGACTCATGCTGGTGCCCGACCACGCCGATGACCTCAACCCATTCCGGTTCCGGCGTGCGCACTCGGATGAGAATGCGGCGGCCAACGGCGGATTCTCCTGGAAAAGCTTTTTTCGCCAGCAGATCATCGACTACCACCACATTGCGTCCGGGCAGATTATCTTGGTCGGCGAAAGTGCGGCCGGCAAGCAACGGAACGCGCATGGCTTCAAAATAACCGGGCAGAACAAATTGAGGGTCCGCAGCCTGAAATTTGCCGGCATCTGCGAGCGCTTCGCCGGTGCCCCAGCGGATTGGACTGAATCCTCCGGCGAGGGGAAACGGAAGGGAAGCGGCCACACTCTCGACGCCGGGAATGGCGCTTAGACGGTCGTGAATCTGACGCATCGAAACCGCTCGTTTCTCGGGTGTGTCGCGCCCGTCGGCCGCACCGGCAATCTGAAATGTTAGTAGGCGATGTGGGTCGAAGCCAGGATCGATGCGCTGTAAATCGAAAAAGCTGCGAAACATCAGACCCGATCCCACCAGAAGGACAAACGATAAGGCCACTTCCACAACGACGACAGAATTGCGCAAAGTGCTGCCGCCCAGCAGTCCAGCGTTGCGGCCGCTACCGCGCAGAAGGTTCGCGATTCCCGGCCGCGAAGCTCGCCAGGCGGGTATCATGCCAAAAAGAGCGGTTGCAGCCAGACACGCCAACGCGGTAAAGCCGAGCACGAAGCCGCTCATGCGAATGTTTTCAAAGCGCGGAAGGTCGGTCGGCGCGAAAGCCCGCAGACCGTGGATACCGACTTCGGCGAGCATGAGTCCGACCAGCGTTCCTGCGACAGCCAGCAGGGATGCTTCGGTAAGGACCGGAACAATAAGCTGCCAGCGCGATCCCCCGAGTGCGGCGCGGACGGAAAGCTCGCGTTCGCGCAAGGAAGCGCGGACCAACAATAGGTTGGCCACATTGGCGCACGCGATAAGTAAGAGAAAAATCGCCGAGGCCATCATCGCCAGAATGGCCGGCCGGACTCGGGCGACCATGTGTTGCTTCAGGGGTTCGAGGTCGATGTAGTAACCGGCGGTTCCCTCGATGACGAAATCCTTGCGCGCCTGATCCGCGACTCGATCGGCCGCGGCTTGGGCTTGCTGCAACGACACGGCCGGCTTCAGCCGGCCGATGGGACGAATCGAGAATTCAAGGCGATTCGCAGCATCGTAGGCCAGACGATTGGCGATCCAAATATCGGGAGCAGCTTCTTCGTTCGCCTCGGGGGGAAAGTACAGGCGCACGCCCGGAGCCAATACGCCCACCACGACTGGACGAATCGGTGCTCCAGTCAGCATGGGCTGGCCGAGAATCGCTGTATTGCCTCCATAGCGGTGCTGAAAATATTCGTAGCTGAGAATCGCCGAGACCGGCAGCCGGGTTGGCGGCTGCTGAGCGCCAGGCTGGGCGGCGGGCTGAGGAATTCCATCCTGATCATTGAAGTCCCGGCCAATCGCGATCCTCGCGCCGGTGAGCCGAAAAAAATTCGTGGTCGCGATCGCCATGCGAACTTGCTCGGACGTTCCATCCTGCAGGGGAAGGACCCGGCGAAAGGTGAAAACTCCGGCGAAATCCTCGAACAACTGTTTGGTTCCCTCGCGCAGGTCAATGTAATCGGCATTGGAGAATTGAAGATCGCGCACATGGCGAGTTCGCAGCTCAGCGCCGGCAATCACGAGCCGGTCAGGATCCTTGTATGGAATCGGCTGCAACAGGACGCCGTTGGTTACGCCGAAGATCGCCGTGCTGGCTCCGATTCCCAGAGCGATGGTGATCACGGCGGTCAGCGCGAATAGCGGATTCTTGGCGAGGACGCGAATTGCGATGCCGAGATTTTGCGCCATGATGCGGGACCTCCTACTGCGGGAATGAAGTCCGATGCGGTGGACGTAAATATACGCTAGAGGTTGCGATTTGTGGCAGCCAAGGAATGGAAGGTCATATAGTTTCAGACGGAGCTGGCAGGAACCGTCGCCGGCCACTGTTGAGAGTCCTGGCGCAGCCGAGCCATGTCGCGGGTTGGCGCCGAGCCAAAGAATCGGCTGTATTCGCGGCTGAACTGCGAAGGGCTGAGATAGCCGACGCGCTGACCTGCAGTGCCCGCGTCCATCATCGTGGAGAGCATGAGCCGCCGGGCCTCCTGCAGACGCAGAACTTTCTGGTAATGCAGCGGGCTCATGGAAGTCACTGACTTGAAGTGGTCGTGAAACGAAGAAACGCTCATGTGCACCAATTCGGCAAGTTCTTCGATTTTGACGGGCTGAGAGAAGTTGGCCCGCAGCCAGGAAATGGCCTTGGCTACGCGGTGCACGCTGGACTCGGTGAATCCCATTTGCGCGACGCGAACGCCGATTGGGCTGCGCAGAAGACGAATCAGAATCTCATCGATGGTGAGCGGACCGAGGAGTTCGGCGTCGCCGGAATGGGAGAGGCATTCCATCAATCGGATGGCGGCGTTGATTATGTTTGGGTCCGACGGAGTGACGTAAACGGCACGCCGCTCCTGCGCCGGCGGAAGTCCGTGGGGAAAAACTTTCAAAACCAGATCGGCGATCTTCTGCGGATCGATATCGAGACGGAGCCCGAGATAAGGTTCGGAATGGCTGGCTTGTGTGATCTGCGAAGCGACCGGTAGAGCGACGGAGAACACGAGCATGCGCGAGGAGTCGTATTCGTAGACGTCTGGTCCAACGATGGAAGTTTTTACTCCCTGCGCGACGATGCACAGCGAGGGGAGGCGGAGGGCGTGAACACATTCGCTATTGATTCGCGAAAAACGGCTGGCGTGGAGACCGGGAATGCGCAACTCGAAGCTGTCATCATACGGTGCGTAGGCGGCGATCAAGCCTGCGAGTGTGGAAATGTTTTGTTCCTTCGGAGTGGTGCCGTTGAGGGGCTGCTGGTTCTTCCCAATCCTCGAAAATCGCGACGGGCGGGGCACCTTTGTTCTCCGGTCCTTCGAAATCTGCCGAGTGTGTGGCGATCTCGCAATCGTGTTGGGGTTCATCGCGTCTCCTTGTTGCCGATCCAAATGCGCCATGTGACCGGTCTGGCATTCGTCGTAGGGGATGGGACAGCCATCCGCTTGGGCGCCAACTTGATTCGTCCATGATGGTAGCCCTCATGCCAAATCATATGCTGGAGAAAGAGAATCGGGGGTGGTAGTGAAGATCCATCTGGCCGCCTGCATCCGTCCATCCTTCCTTCTCTTGACGGCGTTGTGCAGGGCCTTGCCGCTCTCATTGAGCAGAGCCGCCATGCGAGCGCGATCAGGTTCGACACACCGCTCCTGTCCGGTCAGTTTTTTCGCCAACTCCAGAGCGTCTCTGGACACGAATACAAGCCGCACATAATGGGTGTGAAAAAACATTTCTCCGACGGACAGACTGCCCTCGCCGCTCTGGCTTCGAGGCCATCGTCGGGAACTGCACGCAGCAGATTCAAAAGAATCGTATTGTTGCGATCCCACGAGTCGAGCGGAGCGCCCAGCAGATTGTGGTCGGATGCAGTCAAAATTCGCCCCTTTTCTTCGCACCTTCATAATCCTCAGTGCACATCGGCCGCGACGGCGACGTCGAAATTTGAATAGTATTTCTTCACGTCGCTCGCGCCATACTTCTTCCGGAACTTTTCCACAACCGAAGAAACCTGTTTCGCGTCAGTGGTGGGAGTTACCTTCAAGTCAGCCTGTGCGCCGCGCGCATCGATGCCAATCTCGGGATTCTTGAGGACATTCTTGTACCACTGGGTTTCGGAACCCTGCACAGGCAATAAATAAAGTTTGCCGTCTTCGAATACGAACCAAACCGGGTTGGAGATTCGCCGCCCGGATTTTCTTCCGGTGACGGTGATCGTGAGTTCGCGATATCGGGAAAGACGGTCGGAAAGCGAGTCGTTCCTGCTTGGCACGTGGACCTCCTAAAGGAACTCCCTAATCGGATGCTTGAAGTTGCTTTCAGGGCTTGGAAAACAGCCCTTTCGCGATCAGGACGGCCGTCATTGCGTTCGGCCACCCCGCATAAAAGGCCAGATGAGTAATGGCCTCGATCAGTTCTTTCTCCGTCACGCCATTTTCTACCGCCCGGTGAAGATGAAATCGCAATTGGTCAGGGCGATTCAGCGCGATCAGCGCGGCTACGGTGATGAGGCTGCGGTCGCGCTTCGACAACTCCCGGCGCTCCCAAATGTCGTCAAAAAGCACACGGTCGGTGAGATCGACTAACTTGGGAGCGAAGTCGCCGATCAGTTGCTGCGCTCCTGTCGATGGTTTGCTCAAGATCGTTCTCCTTCTTCAGATACGATTTGTGGCGGCCATGGTAAAAGCAGATTGTTCGAAAGCCGCTCAGTAGCGCTCCCATGTGACTCGCCAGTGTTGGTTTGGATCGGTCGACTTCACGATCAGTTGCTTGCCCGAAAATTCGTACGCGCGTGGCAGTTCTTTGCCAATCAGCGACCGGACCAGTGCGCCCTCAACGTGAAACGTGAAAGTATGTCCGTCTTCCACGTTGTATGTGCCGAATGAAGCCTCATATCCGCCTTGCGCGTATCGATCTGGGGTGGGACTGGTTCCCGACGGCGCATCGCGGTACATGACCTGAACCGACATGTGACCGTCGGCGGTGTATACAAGCATTCCGGTGCAGTCCACCCGCTGCACTTGCCCGTCTGCACCGGGTTGTTCGAGCGAGGCCAGGCGCCATGCTCCGACGAAATGAGCTTGCATCGCTTGATTCCCGGGTGCTTCTTTGCCCGCTGACTGCGGCGGGACAGGAGGCGCCATTGCCATCCACAAACATGCAGCGACCACGGAAAGCAGTTTAGTCATTTCGACTCCTTACTCACTCCACTTTGAGAGAAGCCATGTCGATGGAGAAACGGTACTTCACATCGGATTTGAGCAATCTCTGGTAGGCTTCGTTGACTTTCTGAATCGGGATGACCTCGACGTCTGCGGTGATGTTGTGCTGGGCGCAGAAATCGAGCATCTCCTGAGTCTCGGCGATACCGCCGATATTGGAGCCGGAAAGATTGCGTCGCCGCATGAGGAGACTGAAAGAAGAAATGGCGAGTGGCTTCGAAGGCGCACCGACCAGTGTAAGATTTCCCTCGCGGCGAAGCAGATTGATCAAGGCGTCGATATCGTGGTCAGCGGAGACGGTGTCGAGAATGAAGTCGAAGCTCTCGACGTGTTTTTGCATTTCGTCGGAGTTGCGAGAAACGACCACCTCATCGGCGCCCAGCCGAAGTGCGTCGTCTTTCTTCTTGGGCGAAGTGGTGAAGGCGACAACGTGCGCGTCGAGCGCGCGGGCGAGTTTGACTCCCATGTGTCCCAGGCCACCGAGACCGACCACGCCCACCTTCTTTCCCTTCGTGACACGGTGCTGGCGCAGCGGAGAGTACGTTGTAATTCCGGCGCAGAGAAGAGGCGCGGCTCCGGCGAGATCCAGATTCGAGGGCAGGCGCAAAACGAAGCGCTGGTCGACGACGATGCTCTCGGAGTAGCCGCCATAGGTGACGCCTCCCAGGTGGTGGTCGGGAAAGTTGTAGGTGAGTGTCAGATTCGGGCAGAAATGCTCGAATCCGGCGCGGCACTCGGGACAGGTGCCATCGGAGTCGACCATGCAGCCGACCGCGGCGAGGTCGCCGGGCTTGAACTTGGCGACTGCGGAACCGACCTTCATGACGCGTCCGACGATCTCGTGCCCTGGAACCAGCGGATACACGGTGGGCATGACACTGGCCCACTCGTTGCGGAGCTGATGAAGATCAGAGTGGCAGATGCCACAGAAAAGGATTTCGATCTGTACATCGGTGTCGGTTGGATCGCGTCGCGGAATTTTGGTGGAAGCCAACGGTGAAGTGGAACTTGCGGCAGAATACGCTTTTGCCTGGTACATGGTTTTCCTTTCAACGACCGGTCATTGCCTCCAGGGCTTCAGGATATCGGGCGCCTTCTACTTTAATTCTCGAGGACGCGGTTTCAATCTCGCGGAGATCTGCGGGAGTCAGTTCGATGTTCAGAGCTGCGAGGTTTTCCTCGAGGCGGTGCAACTTGGTTGTGCCCGGAATTGGGACGATCCACGGCTTCTGCGCCAGCAGCCACGCGAGCGCGATTTGAGCAGGCGTGGATTTTTTCCTTTTGGCGAGGTCCTCGAGGAGACTCACCATGGCCTGGTTGGCTTTGAGCGCCTCGGGCTTGAAACGAGGTAGGGTGCTGCGGAAATCCGAGTTGTCGAATTTTGTCTTTTCGTCAACTTTGCCCGTAAGAAATCCCCTGCCCAGAGGGCTGTAAGGAACGAAGCCGATGCCGAGTTCTTCGAGCGTCGGCAAAACATCCGCTTCCGGGCGCCTCCACCACAATGAGTACTCACTCTGAACCGCCGTGACCGGTTGAATTTTATGAGCGCGGCGAATGGTCTTCGCCGCTGCTTCCGACATGCCGAAATGTTTGACCTTGCC
>JASHRE010000284.1 GCA_030037515.1 Candidatus Sulfotelmatobacter sp. | reverse complement strand
GTCGCCGATCTCGAAAACCCGCGTCGCCAGCCTGTCGATGAAGTAGCGGTCATGCGAAACGAAGACCACGGTACCCGTATATTCCATGAGCGCATTGAGGAGAACGTCTTTAGCGCGCATGTCGAGATGGTTGGTGGGTTCGTCGAGCAACAGGAAATTGGCCGGGTGCAGCAGAAGGCGAAGCAGGGCGTAGCGGCCGCGCTCTCCGCCGGAGAGGACGCCGATTTTCTTGAAGACATCATCTTCTGAAAACAGAAAACATCCCAGCAAATTGCGCAGCTCGCTTTCGGTCGAGCGCGGGGAAACCTGTCCGAGATCGTCGATGATCCGTGCGTCGGCGTCGAGCTGTTTGTATTGATCCTGCGCGAAGTAATCGGCCTGCACGTTGTGTCCGAGGCCATATGTGCCCTCCGTCAGAGGTTCGGTCCCGGCCAGCAATTTGATCAGCGTCGATTTTCCGGCACCGTTCACTCCGACGAGGGCGATGCGATCGCCACGCTCGATCATGAAATTCACATCCCGAAAGACTTCTTTGTGTGAAACCCGCTCGCCAGTCTCGCCCGCACTGGCTCCATTTCGGCCAGGCGACACGCGCGCCGGATAGGTCTTTGCCACGTTCTCAAATTCCGCAACGATTCGCCCGCTCGGCTTCGGCTGCGGAAATTTGAAGTGGATCGTTTTCTCCTCTGGAGGAACTTCGATCCGCTCCATGCGGTCCAGCTCTTTGATGCGGCTCTGCACCTGCTTTGCCTTCGTCGCCTGGTAGCGAAAGCGGTTGATAAAGACTTCCAACTGCTCAATGCGCTCGCGCTGATTTTTATACGCAGCCTGCAATTGCTCGTTGCGCTGCGTCTTCTGCGTCAGAAATTTGTCGTAGTTACCGGCGTAGAACCACAACTTCTTGTTCCAGATCTCCACGATTTTCTTGATCGTGACGTCGAGAAAATATCGATCATGCGAAATCAGCACGAACGCATGCGGGTAATTTTGTAAGTATTCTTCCAGCCAGTTGCGCGCTTCGAGGTCAAGATGGTTCGTGGGCTCGTCGAGCAGCAGCAGATTGGGCTTCTGCAGTAGAAGTTTTGCCAGCGCGAGCCGCATCTGCCAGCCGCCGGAAAATTCCTCGGTCTGCCGCTCCCAGTCTCCTTGCTTGAATCCAAGCCCCATCAGCACGCGGCCAACTTCGGCCTCGATCGAGTATCCGTCACGCGTGCGGAATTCGTGCTCCAGCACGTGATAACGATCCGCCACGGCTTCATATTCGGAGCTGGTGTGATCGAGTTCGGCCATGCTGTGCATGAGCCACTCGAGTTCCTTTTCCATCGACCGCAGATCGTCGAACACCGACATGCACTCGGCGAAAACCGTGCGGCCGGAAAGCGTCAGGCCATCCTGCGGAAGATATCCCGCCGTCGTGCCCTTGGCGACGGTGAGAGCGCCGTGGTCGAGCGTGTCGATGCCGGCGAGAATTTTCATCAGCGTGGTCTTGCCGGTGCCGTTTGCGCCGACTAGACCGACGCGCTCCTGAGCCATGATCAGCCAGTCTGCGTTTTCGAAGAGAAGTTTGTGGCCGAATTGTTTCCCGGCGCCAGCAAGCTGAATCATGCTGCACTTATCGTAACAGGGCAACAGGCGACAGGGACGAAGTTGAGTTTAGTCGCGATGTTGCAACCTTGTCATTGGCCGCTTAAGGGCGTCGAAACAATGGTCGATGCAATTCTGGATGCTGGTTCGGCCAAGTGTGGAGTCGCTGCTCAAACTGCTCGCAGGCTGAACTTGAGAGAGTGGCTTCGCCTTGCTGCGGCAGAATTTCAGCCAATTCGCCGAGCAGCACCTTGAGCCGTTCCGTGAGGATGGGAAGGAGTCCGAAGTCTGGGGTCTCGTTTTAGCTTCACGCTGATTCCATTACCAAAGTGATGTTTACACCAATAGTCGCGAACCCTACTATCCCAATCGTAGTTTGGCAGTTCTGGGGGAGGGCTGCCGAGGCGTCCTGGACTGAAAGGTCGGGGCGCTTTTCTTTTCGCACGCGAGAGCGGGGGCCACTGACGCCTCGTCCCTCCGTGGCGAAACGCCAACGATCGATCCAATCGGTTTCGAAAAGGCAGTGAGGTCGCCCGACCCTTGAAGCTGTCACACGGACTAGTCAGGACCGCGTCGAGGCGGCGCTTGGCCGTCGAAGAGGGGCCCTTCAGGGCCGCGTATCGGTCCAAAATCAGACCTACCGGCTCAGAAGCGAGGCGAGAACGCCATTCCTCCGGTAACCCCTTTATCTACAAAATGGAGCAGCCACCCATTCCCAATTCGCATCTACCGGATATAATGGGTACAGTTCCGGCGGAAGTCGCCCTTCCAGAAGACGGCCAAAACGGATGTCCATGAAAATCAAAGCAGCAATCCTTGTCACCTCTTTCGCGCTACTCGTGTTCGTCGTGATCGGCTCGATGGGAGGCGTGCACGCCTCCTCCAACGACGGCCCGTACCGTCAACTGCAGGTTTACAGTGAAGTCCTGTCGCGGGTGCAGAGCGAGTACGTCGAAGAACCGAACATCCCCAAGGTGACCGATGGTGCGCTGCACGGTTTGCTTGAGTCGCTCGACTCGAACTCCAGCTATCTCACACCCGAAGCCTACAAGGCCTATAAAGATCACAAGAACCAGGGCAAAGCCGATATCGGCGCCATCGTTTCCAAGCGCTTCGGCTATGCCGATGTTGTCGCAGTCCTTCCTGGTTCGCCGGCCGAAAAAGCCGGAATCGAAGAAACCGATATCTTCGAATCGATTGAAGGCAAGAGCACACGCGACATGTCGCTGCAGGAAATTCGGAACTTGCTCGACGGCGCTCCGAACACCAGCGTGAACGCCGAAGTCGTCCACGGACGTCAGCCCGCCGAGCCGCAGAAGATTTCCATCACGCGCGAAGTCGTTCCCATGCCCGCGGTCGCCGAAAAAATGATGGAAGACGGCATCGGTTACATCAAGGCCGAGGCCCTTACCAAGGGCAAAGCCCAGGAAATTTCCGCCAAGATCAAGTCGCTGGAAAAATCCGGCGCCAAAAAGATTCTTCTCGACCTGCGAAATTGCGCCGAGGGAGACGAAACCGAAGGCATCGCGGTTGCGAACTTATTCATCAATCACGGTACCATCACCTATCTTCAGGGACAAAAATTTCCCCGTGAAGCCTTCAACGCCGATCCCGGGAAAACCGTCACCACCCTGCCGGTTGCGGTTCTTGTGAATCGAGGCACCGCCGGAGCCGCCGAGATCGTCGCCTCCGCCATTCTCGAAAACGCTCGCGGCGACATCGTCGGCGACAAGACTTTCGGCGACGGATCCGTCACCAAGACCTTCGAACTTCCCGATGGCGGCGCGCTGATTCTCTCGGTCGCCAAGTACTACTCGCCGAGCGGCAAAGTCATTCAGGATGTTGCCGTCACGCCTAACGTCCTCGTCGCCGACCAGAACGACACCTTCGTTTACGACGACGAAGACCAGGCCGCGCCGCAGGACGAAGAGCAGCCGAAGAGCAACAGCGACGACCAGCTCAACAAAGCCGTCGAAGTCCTCAAAGCCCGCTCCAGTTAGAGCCAGAGAAGAAGCGCCCCCTCTAGGTCGCGCGTTACGGTCATAAATCACCGCTGCCGTTTAGGCCCAGGGAACAAGGCATCTGCCTTTATGAGAACCCGCACTTCCCGAGTGCTATCCTGACTTTGCCACTCGCATGAAGTCTCTCTACCAGGATCTGCCCGAGGTCGAAATCGGCGGACGCAAACTTGTTGGCCGCGTTCTGTTCGGACTTCTTGTGCTGCTCTCGGCCCTCATCGGTGCAACCGCGGGTCTGCTCTTCGTCTACACTACCGATCTTCCCCAAGTCGATGCCCTCGAAGCCTACCGCCCCAGCTCCATCACCGAAATCTACGATGATCACAACCGCGTCGTCGGATCCTTCGCCCTGCAGCGCCGCGTCATCGCCACTTACGACGATTTTCCGCCCGTTCTCCGCGACGCTCTCGTTTCCATCGAAGACAAGGATTTCTACCGTCACTCCGGCATCAATTTCTGGCGCATCGTCGGCGCGGCCTACCGCGACATCGAATCCGGCGGCAAAGTGCAAGGCGCGTCTACGCTCACCATGCAGCTCGCCCGCAATCTTTTTCTCTCGCCCGATCGCTCCTTCCACCGCAAAGTCCAGGAAGCCATGCTCGCCATCCAGATCGAGCGCCACTTCACCAAGCCGCAAATTTTCACCCTCTACGCCAATCAGATCTTTCTCGGCCACGGCGTCTACGGATTCGAAGCAGCGTCCGAGTTTTACTTCAGCAAGCCCGCGAAACAACTCACGCTCGACGAAGCCGCACTGCTCGCCGGACTTCCCAAAGGACCAGGCGTTTACTCTCCAATTAACCATCCCGACCGCGCCCTGAAACGCCGCAATCTCGTCATCAACGCCATGCTCGAAGACGGGAAGATCACCGCCATGCAGGCCGATGCAGCCCGCTCCGCCCCGCTCGTCCTTCATCTCGCGCACGATCCCAATTCGCTCGCCCCTTACTTTGTCGAGGAAATCCGCCGCTATCTCGAATCCAAATACGGGGCCGACCAGGTCCACGAAGGCGGACTCAAGGTTTACACCTCGCTCGACGTCGACCTGCAGAAAGCCGCCAATCACGCCGTTCTCGACGGCCTCGCGGCCTACGAGCGCCGCCACGGATGGAAAGGCCATCTCGAAAACGTCGCCGACCAAGCCGCCACGCTCGAAAAGTATTCCCACCCCGATTGGGACGACGAGCCCGAAATCGGCGGATACGTTCACGCTCTCGTCACCTCTGCCGGTCCCGGAATTGCCACGCTGAAATTCGGCCGCTACATCGCGGCGCTCGCCCAACCCGACGTCGCCTGGACCGGCCAGAAGGTCGCGAATATTCTCAAGACCGGCGACATCTGCTACGTCAAGATTCTTTCGCTCGGCGCAAATGGTGCCGCCAAAGTCAGCCTCGAACAGGATTCCGGCGCGCAAGGCGCCCTGCTGGCTCTCGACAACCTCACCGGCGGTATCAAAGCTCTGGTCGGGGGACGCGACTTTAACGACTCCAAATTCGATCGCGCCACGCAAGCCCTGCGTCAGGTCGGCTCGTCGTTCAAGCCCTACGTTTACACAACGGTGATCGATCAGGGAGCTACTCCCGACGACACCATCCTCGACGAGCC